>NZ_FOVS01000018.1:0-136029 GCF_900115235.1 Pseudomonas sp. NFACC24-1 | reverse complement strand
CGTTACTGCGACCAATATCGAATGCAGCCCGTCATCCCGCTGCGCTCAATGAAGCGCAAACCCAAACCCGGCTTACCCAGACTGTTTGATAGGCCTAAGTACCGACAGCGCAACATCATCGAGCGCATGTTTGGCTGGCTGAAAGAAAACCGCCGCATCGTGACAAGCTTCGACAAGCTCGCAAAAAGCTATGCCGCCATGGTCGCGCTGGCTTGTTCCATGCGGTGTTTGCGACATCTCTTTTCGTACAGAGCCTAGCCAAACTTTAGCAGAAGTAAGCCGCAACTTCTTCTGGCGGATCGAAAGCGAAGGCCCTTGAGTCGTCTATCGGACCTTGAAGGTGCGAAAAGGCAGCCCCTCACCGATTCGTAGTAAAGCACTTATTGCACCGATTTGGTGCGGCGTACGCTCTGGCGAAAATATGAGTTCTCTCACATGAAAGATTACCCCTCCCGCGCGATGGAATATGTCTTCACCGGCATAGGACGGTCAGTTTTCACCATCGGAGCGAAGCGCCGCCATGTTGCGAGTGCGCAACAAGGATATTTGAGCAACTGATAAGTAAGAGGAATATATGAAAAAAACAACAATCACCGCACTGAGGGCTTGATCATGCGTACTTCCTCAGAACGCGAAGCAGAATTGGCTACGTTATTCCAAGCCCGGTTTTACGGGCGCCTGCGCGCCGACTGCGATGCTGACGTGGTCGCTTCATTCGAGCGCTCGCCGCTCGGGCCCCACGATGATAAGACTGGGAGAGTTGTGCGGGGGCTGGGCGGCGCCTCCATCACGGGCAAAGCCATCATCATTTCACTTGGTACCGATGGGCCTTGGGGAGTCGGAAACATAGTGATCGGGAAGCGAGGAAATTTCGTGCCAAGTCCAGGGGTTTTCCTGACTTACGAAGATGCCTTGCGTCACGTTTTTTCGCTTCGTTGCCGGGCGCTCCTGGATATCAAGTAATGCCAACTGGATTCACAGTTGCTTAACGGGTGAAATGGAAATGAAAAATACAAACAAGCAAATTTTCGGCTATAGCGATCGTTTCTCGGTATCGCCTGGGCAAAGTCTTTCTTTCAAGGTGAGTTGCGAAGGAGTGGCAAAATATGAAGCCTCTCTGGTTAAGCTCCGTCACGGGTTCACAGGAGGATCGAGTCCAGGCTTCCTTGAGACGCCAATCGCCTCGTCGTTCGAGGGGGGCTATGAAGGTCACGAATATGTGTGCCAGCCAGGCTCCTACGTTGAGGTCAATGATCCGAAGGAACTGCTCCGTTCACCGGATGGGTTGATTATCGAAGCTCATATATTTCCGACGCTTCCTCACGGAACGCGGTCGGGTAATTTTGGCGCTTACACCGTTGCTCAGAACTCGATAAGTGGTGACTCTAGCCTACAGGCAGTGCTCGGAAACTGGTCTGCTGAGAGTTCTGCTGGCTACGCGCTTGTGTTGGAAGAAGGCCGACCAACATTTGTATGGGGAGAAGCTGGCGAGACGCGCAAAATCTCATTGGCAACGCCCCTTATTGCACATCAATGGTACCGCATCACTGTTACGATAAAACCCGATCTTGGTTCCGTGCGCATAGGCCAGGAACCAATTGATAACATCATGAACCGTCTGTCATCGAGCGCAAATACGCTGACCGGAGAGTCACTCACGGTTCCATTTCGCACTGGGCGCTCAAACACCACAGCACCCTTCCGAATAGGCGCTCTTGCACGTTATGAGGGCGGCCAATTGCTGGCAACCGCAGCCTACAATGGAAAGATCGGTGGGATACGCATCTCGCGTCTAAACCCGGGTGATTCGGTTGCTGACGAGGTTGCTGCCTGGCACTTTGGGAAAAGCAATCGCGCGGACGGCCTCTTGCTGAAAGACGTTGTCGACGAGTCCAAAAATGATTTGCACGGCCGCTGTTTCAACACTCCGACACGTGGAGTGACCGGACACAGATTCCAAGGGTTGAATGACGACTTCAGGACTGCACCGAATGAGTTCGACGCCATTCATTTTCATGACGATGACATCACAGACGCTCAATGGCCGACGGCATTCACAATGGAGGTTCCAGAGGATCTCACAAGTGGCGTGTATGCCGTTAAACTACTGGGCGAGGGCGCCGAGCAGTACATCCCATTTTTTGTCAAACCAGGTGCTCACAAGCGCGAAGTTGCAGTGCTGTTTTCCACTGCAACTTACCTAGCGTATGCCAACGACCGAATCGCCTTTGAAGCAAATGGAGCGGAAATTATAGCCAGCCGTACACCGATCATTGATCGGCAGGATTTGACGCTTCAAGATCATCCCGAGTTTGGTCGCTCCTGCTATGAAATACATAATGACGGGTCGGGTGTTGTTTTTAGCAGCCCCCGTCGTCCGATCCTGACCCTCAATCCTAAGCACCGCGCTTGGTTCATGGCGGAAGGTGTGTGGGGGCTTCCTGCTGACCTCTGCATTGCGCACTGGCTTGAGGCGATTGATTGTGAGTTTGATGCGCTCACAGACGAAGATCTTGATCGCGAGGGATTTGACCTGATCAAAGATTATAAGATTTTGATCACTTGTAGCCATCCAGAGTATGTAACGCGCAACGAGCTTAACGCGATTGAGTCGTTCACTGCTAACGGTGGACGTTTGATGTATCTGGGAGGAAATGGGTTCTTCGCCACTGTTTCTTTTGATCCAGAAGACCGGCATATCATGGAGTTGCGAAGATCAGATGCCGGTACCAGGCCTCACGAGTCGGCGTTTGGTGACCGCCGGCACCAAACTTCCGGAGAGATTGCCGGGCTGTGGCGCAATAAAGGTATGCCACCACAGCGATTGTTAGGAGTTGGATTCGCAGGGCAGGGCTTTGATCGTAGTACTTACTATGAGCGACTTACTGACAGCTACGATCCTCTTGCCGCATTTGCGTTTGAAGGGATTGGTCGTGATGAGCGTATAGGCGATTTTGGGATCATGGGCGGTGGCGCCGCGGGTGCGGAGATTGATCGATACGATCCTTCGCTAGGATCAGCACCCGGGGCACTGTTACTAGCCACGTCAGGGCCGCTCTCGGATGCCTACCTTCTGGCAGCCGAAGATGTTCTCGAGTCAATTCCTGCCATTGGCGGCACTGAGCAGTCACGCTTGCGGGCAGATATCGTCTTAACTCCACTGCCGGGTGGGGGAGGAGTATTTTCCGTGGGGTCGATTGCGTATACCGGCTCTCTTTCTCACAACGACTACGACAATAATGTTGCTCGTCTCACAGGCAACGTGCTTAGGCGGTTCCTTGATCCTGAACCGTTAGACGTAGCGATTGATTCAAACTGAGCGTCCGACTCGATGAGTAGGCATTAGGCTTAGCATTTAGATGCAAGTACGGAGCAGCGGATGGTTAGCTGCTCTGTCGCGCTATAGGCTTCATCTGTTGAGGTGTGCACGCATACGAAAAGCGCCGTTCGCTTGTTCGAAAGTCCACTTTGGCAAAGGGTCTTATAATGGAACTTATCTGATGCCAAACATTAAGTTTGGCGGTTGATACGAAGGATTCTTGCAGTCCCGATGTTTGTTTAGAACAAAAACGTTTCGCGTTGTCATAGCTGATTTTTCTAGTGTGTGATAAACGTAGTGCGAATCTGCCTGGGGAAGTACCCAGCCAATCGTTAAGGGGAATAAAATGAGTGATGCCTTGGTTATGCCAAATGAGGGTCGTAAACTCAGCAAGAAACTCTCGCTTACTGACGTAATTGTCTATGGTTTGCTTTACTTTGGTCCAATTGCTCCTATTCCTGTCTTTGGAGCGATTCACAATATCTCCAACGGCATGAGCGCACTGACTTATGCCTTTGCAGCTATTGCCATGATATTCAGTGCAATTAGTTACAGTGAAATGGCGAAACACATTACTCTCTCTGGGTCGGTATATTCTTACGTAACAAAAGGTACAAATTCAACATTTGGTTTTATGGCAGGATGGTCGATTTTGTTGGACTATCTCTTGCTTCCAGCATTGCTGGCGATTCTCGGTGCGGCGGCGCTACAACCGCTGTTTCCTGAAATCGATAAAACTGTTTGGCTAGTGCTCTTTGTTGCTGTACCTCTGATCGTTAATTTTTTCGGAATTACTGTTAACGTGAACGTCGGCAAAGTTCTTCTGATTATTCAGTTGGTTGTTCTCTCAATTTTCGTAGTATATTCGATCGGGCTTATTGCTGACGGTGCAGTTTCTAGGGCTCAACTACTTGCTCCATTCTATAATCCGGCTCAGTTCAGTATTTCCGCTGTCTTTAGCGCTGTACCAATCGCTGCTTTGAGTTTTATCGGCTTTGACGCTGTCTCTACTTTAAATGAAGAGGCCAAGGGTGGCGGCAAAACCGTATCGAAGGCCACGATGTTATTGCTTGTCATCGTTACTGTATTGTTTGTAGCGCAAGTTTATCTAGTATCTGTCTTTGTTCCGCTAGGTTCTACATTCGAAGGCGCTGACGCTGATGTGGCGTTTTACACGGTTAGCACGCAAATAGTTGGGGCTTGGTTCCTGCCTGTTATTACTTTAACAAACGCACTGATCGCTTTGCTGGCCAATGCGCTCACCTCACAGGCTACTACGACGAAAGTCATCTACTGCATGGCGCGCGACAAAAAATTGCCCAGTATGCTCACTAAGCTCAATAGAAATGAAACCCCGATTATAGCGTTGTATCTCGTCGCTGCGCTTTCACTCATTATTGCAATTCTTGCCAAAGATCACATTGAAATGATCGTGACAATGGTGACATTCGGCGCATTGACTGCTTATGTAATGCTTCACATTTCTGTTGTTTTTTTCTTCAAAAGTAAGGCTGACAAGTCTTTCTTTAAGCATGTCGTCTCTCCTGTGATAGGTGCAGCCGTTCTGTGCTACGCATTGTTCAGTGCCAATTCGAATGCCCAGTTCGTAGGTGTTGCATGGCTTTTAATTGGTTGCGTGGTCGCGTGGATTTTGAAAGGTAAGCAATCCTTGGAAATACCTGTATAGATTCCTATTGTTTCAGGGGGGCATGAGAGACTATGTTTCCGCTGAAAAATTGTTTTGAATCTTTAACTGGACGTTTGGCTTGGCAAATGATAAACATTCTATAATCCTAAATTTTTTGAGCTCAATGGAGTAAGTCCTTGCGCTCGATGGAGAAACTTATGCACTTCAAAATGCTCATTGACGGCCAACTTGTCGAAGGGGAAGGCGAGCGCCTTGTAGTTATGAATCCTTCGCTCGGCTGCAGATTGGCAGAAATTGCCGAGGCAACACCTTCCCAGGTTGATCGCGCCGTCAAGGCCGCTGATGCCGCGTTCGAGAGTTGGTCGCAGACTACTCCAAAAGATCGCTCGCTATTGCTTCTTAAACTTGCAGATGTCATCGATAGTCATGCCAAAGAGTTAGCGCGTCTGGAGTCCGATAACTGTGGTAAACCTTACGCGGCGGCTTTAGCTGATGAACTTCCTGGAGTGTCAGATATATTTCGCTTTTTCGCGGGAGCAAGTCGCTGCTTACAGGGCGCCGCAGCTGGAGAGTATTTGGCTGGTCACACTTCTATGATTCGTCGGGATCCAATCGGCGTCGTCGCATCGATTGCGCCATGGAACTATCCCTTGATGATGGCGGCATGGAAGCTAGCTCCAGCACTAGCCGCTGGGAATACGGTTGTTCTTAAACCCTCCGAACAAACACCACTGACTGCGCTGAAGTTAGCCGCTTTAATTGCTACGGTTTTTCCAGCAGGTGTGGTCAATATCGTATTTGGTCGAGGGCTAACTGTTGGTCAGCCACTTACTACCCACGATAAAGTGCGGATGGTCTCACTAACAGGTTCAGTGGCCACTGGAACTCATATCATCGCTGAGACAGCGAACACTGTTAAACGAATGCATATGGAGTTGGGAGGTAAAGCCCCTGTCATAATTTTTGATGACGCAGACATCAATGCGGCAGTAGATGGTATACGTAATTTCGGCTTTTATAACGCAGGACAAGATTGTACCGCAGCCTGCCGGATCTATGTGCAAAAAGGCATCTATGATCAGTTTGTTGAAAAGCTTGGGTTGGCCGTATCCCAAATTAAGTGCGGTCTTCAGGATGATCCGGACACCGAGTTAGGGCCGATGATTACTGAGCAGCACTTAGAGCGTGTGGTCGGCTTCGTTGAAAGGGCGCGATCTTTGCCGCATATAAAAGTGGTGACTGGTGGTAAACGGGTTGAAGGCCCTGGTTTCTTTTTCCAACCAACGGTGCTCGCCGGAGCTCGTCAAGATGATGAGGTAGTGCGAAGGGAAGTTTTTGGCCCGGTAGTTTCGGTAACCGAATTTGAAGATGAATCTCAGGTGTTGGCGTGGGCAAATGACTCAGATTATGGTCTTGCATCATCCGTGTGGACATCAGATGTTGGACGAGCACATCGCCTTGCTGCACGTTTGCAATATGGCTGCACTTGGGTTAATACGCACTTCATGCTTGCGAGTGAAATGCCCCACGGAGGTTTAAAGCAGTCGGGCTACGGCAAAGATATGTCTATGTACGGGTTGGAAGACTACACCGTAATTCGCCATGTGATGTTCAAGCACTAGTGGGTCGGCGTGCGCTCATCTTAAACCATGAGCGCCAAAGACGGTCTGTTTTGACAACAAAAAACTTCGGGAAGTATTACATCATATTAACCATGGGCTCGGTGGCGAGCCAAATGGAGTCGATGCGGATCACCGGGCAAGCTCAAGGATAAAACGGGCGCAACCATCAGCATCTGAAGTTGGCCATTGAACGGTGAGTTTTTGCTGGCCGGAAGGGATCTCGATGCTGATGGAGGCTTGCGGACTAATTCACTGCGTTACTTGGCTTGATTAGGCCATGTTTAGCAATAGTTTCAGTTGTAACTGTGGGCTGTTGGTTCCTGCACATTTGCTAATCTATTCCCCATCCGTCTTGAGTAATTGCACATTGGCCAGTCTATCAATTAAATTTCGTATCGCTGGTCTCGCGGGGCTGTGCATGCTCGGCACCGTGAGTGCCTTGGTAGCATTCTCGATAAATAACATCAATGGTATCTCGACGCTTAGTACTGATTACAGTACCAAAATGCTAGGAGACAGTGCTCTTCAGTACATGCAGTCGCTTGGTCAGACGCAAGCGCAACTTGTGAGTAAGCGTTTTTCAGATGCGCGGATTTTTGGTGACGCGCTAATGCAGCAGGTCACCTATCACCGTGCTTATAGCCAGCAGCAAAAGCTGGATCCGTCCTCAGTCCGCAAAGGATTAATAGAACTACTCCAAAACCAGGTTACAGTTAACTCTGAAGGGTCGGGAGTGGGTATCGGCTTCGCGGCTAACGCGTTGGATGGATCCGACTCAAAATTTGTGGGCGACAAGGCTGCAGGTGGCAATGAAACTGGACGTTTCGCTCCTTATATTTATGCATCGCCCCAGATGCCTGGGTATATAATGAGCGACAAGGAAATGGCGGATGACGGAACCCCAGGAACGTTCTGGTACACATGCGCGATGAAGAGCGGCAAAGACTGCGTGACAAATCCTTATTCCTTTACTAATTCGGAAGGTGTCACGGCATTAATGTCTACAGTGTCGATTCCAATTTTTGCTGGGACTGCACGCCTAGGTGTAATTTGTGTCGACATAAGTTTAGGCAGTCTTCAGCAAATTGTTGATGCTTCTAGTCAAGGACTCTACGACGGTAAATCACAAATAACCTTTGTTAGTGCTGATGGGGTGATTGCGGCACGGAGTGGTGAGCCATTGTCTGCAGGGAGGAAGTTCTCGGAGGTCGACCAAGTGACCAGTGGTCAGCTCATTGAGCATCTGGGAGACCAGGGCCCTACTGTTCTGAAGGCTGAAGGCAAAACCGCTGTAGTGGCGGCATTTGCGCCTATCCAAGGTGGCGATAATTGGGCAGTGATCATTCAGGTACCTGATGAGTTGGTGTTTGCGTCATCCAATGCGCTGCATGCGCATCTCAGCCAAGCTAGCAAAGAGGCAACCACCCTACAGACGCTTTTAGGAGTGTCCGCTGCTTTGGTGAGCATTCTCATCCTGTGGCTGATGGCGGGTACAATCAGTCGACCTATATTGCGAGTGGCGGACGTTTTCAAGGACATAGCCAGTGGCGGGGGCGATTTGACACGCCGCGTAGATTACGCCCCATCCGACGAGGTTGGGAGTTTGACGACGGCATTCAATCAGTTCTTGGATAAGCTTCAGCCCATCATCAGAAAAGTGAGCCAATCCGCTGACTGCACTAGACAAACTGCTGGTGAGGCAGCAGAGGTTGCGAATCAAACAAGTACGAGTATGCATGCTCAGCTGCGCGAAGTTCATCAGGCGGCAGCTGCCTCTCTTGAAATGAGTGCCACTTCACAGGACGTTGCCCGCAACGCTGCGCTTGCCGCAGACGCCGTCCGCCGGGTTGACGGTGCGACTCAGCAAGGCCAAAAGACAGTGGATCAGACAACGCAGTCCATCACCAAGCTTGCTTCTAAACTTGATTTAGCTGTGCAGCAAGCAGAGACCTTATCGGCAACTAGCTTGAAAATAGGTGGCGTGCTCGACATCATCAATTCCGTGGCGGAGCAGACAAATCTGTTAGCTCTCAACGCGGCCATCGAGGCAGCACGAGCAGGTGACTCTGGCAGAGGCTTCGCTGTGGTGGCTGATGAGGTGAGGCACTTGGCGAAGCGTACTCAAGATTCGGTGGCTGAAATTCAGGTGGTCATCGAACACTTGCAGCAAGGCACTGGTAGCGTGGTCAGCTCGATCCGCGACAGCCACTCGCAGGCCGTTGAAAGTGTTCAGATCGCGAAGATTACTGTCCAGAAGTTCCGGGACATCAACCATGGCGTGGAGGTGATCAGCGATATGACACTTCAAATCGCAAGTGCTGCGGAGGAGCAAAGCGCGGTATCGGAGGAGGTCAGTCGTAATATCTCTGCGATTCGAGACGTCGCTCAGTCCTTGACTTTGAAAGCCGAAGATTCCGCAACTATCAGCCAGTCCCTCAGCCATCTTGCTACTGAGCAGATGAAGCTGATGTCAAACTTCAAAGTTTAACTCGGTGTCTCGGTAGGGCGGCAGAGTCACTGTTGCCGCTGATCGAAAACTGACCCTTTAGAGGCTCTTCTGCCGACTGAAAACCGACCCAGGTGTTCAACTGCCTCTCCTTACTTTTTGAGCAGGAGAACACAGGGTGATCAGCATGGAAATGTTGGGAAAAATCCGGCGGATGTACTTCCGCGACAAACTCTCACTGCATCAGATAGCCAAGCGTACCGGGCTTTCTAGAAACACCATCCGAAAAGGGGTCAGAGCGCCCGAAGCCACTCAGCCGGCGCACCAACGGTGCGCAACCTTCAACAAACTCAGCCCATTCCACGAGACGCTGGAGCAGGCGCTCAAGACCGATTCGTTCCGGCCAAAACATAACCGCAGGAGCGTCAAAGCACTTTTTGAGCAGATCAAGGCCGAGGGTTATGACGGCGGTTACAGCCAGCTCACGGCGTTTGTCCGCTCTTGGCGGTGCGAGCAAGGCAAGTCTTTACGCGCTTTTGTACCGCTGACTTTTGCCCTCGGCGAGGCGTTTCAATTTGACTGGAGCGAAGAGAGTCTGCTGATCGGTGGCCTGTTTCGACGTATCCAGGTCTCCCATATGTAGCTATGCACCAGTCGCGCATTCTGGTTGGTTGCGTACCCCAGCCAAGGCTACGAGATGTTGTTTGATGCCCATACCCGTTCGTTTGGAGCGTTGGGTGATGTGCCGCGTTCGTGCTACTACAACCATCACATCAGGCGTCGAACTCCAAACGTTGAGCGGGTTAGATTACGCAGTCGAGTTAATGAACTGTTTACGCAAAATCGGAGCGCGGCCGGCAGTCGCAGTATCGTGTCGATGATGCAAGACGACGGCGAACAGATCGGTCGTTTCAAGGTGCGTGGCCTGGCGCGGGAACTGGGTTTGATCAGTAAGCAGCCGGGCTCGAACTCCTATAAAAAAAGGCAACGGTGGAGTGACCTGATATTCAGAATACTCTGAATCAAAAGTTCGATATACCCGCGCCCAATCAGCTTTGGTGTGGCGACATTACTTACATCTGGGCGCAAGGAAAATGGCTATTTTGACATCGCGAGACCCTCAGGCGACGTCAAGATCTACGTTGGGGGTCAAGCGCGATACGCGCGATTCGAAGCTCCGTGACTGCAATGCCCAGAAGGATTAACGCCGCCCCTGCAAGTCTTTCGGGGGGAAAGTGATCTCCAGCGAGAAAATAACCAAACACCCCACTAAACACAGGTTCGCAAATAAGTATTAGTGCGACCTTTTCAGGGGCAAGCACAGCCTGAGCACGATTTTGAATGGCGTAAGGCAAGGCAGTAGCGAACAGCGCCAGCGAAAGGATGGTAACTGTCGTAGGGAGGGCGCTGGGAAAAGAAAACTGGTTACCAGCCAAGCTCCATATCAAAGAAAGCGAGCCAACCAGCCCCAGCTGGATTGAGGTTGATGCCATGGAGATGGCGGGTGTTGCGAACGTTGAGACAATCACGATGTGTAATGCGAAGCATGCAGCACACCCCAAAATCAGTAGATTCACCGTAGTGCAGCGTGAATCCGTCAAGGCTCAGTAAACCGAGCCCAAATACGGCAATAGCTGTTCCTGCAGCCTGTTTAGGACTTGAGAAAGTGTTGGCAATCATGAACGCCATTGCTAGTGAGTTAAACCGGAGCCTCAAATCTCTACTAGGGGGATCAACAAGCATTGCCTTGCCGAGTGACCATTTGCAGATCCTTTTTCAGAGACTTACCGTTCACCCATTATCGAGGCGGAGCTAAATCCCCGCTATCCTTTCGGGGGTATTTGCCTGAGCCATGCAAGTTGATTTCGCTGACGCTGACGCTGAAGCAGCGGTCAGATCAAAAACTCTGGGTTTGGTCTTTAGACGGCAGATAGTACAAGGGGAGACGAAGGGGCTAGAGCAAGCGGGTGCATCATTAAGCGTTCGCGCGAATGCAAGTGCGCAGTGCTTCCACGAGAGCTTCAAGTTCCTGAGGTGTTGCGTCAAATGGCGGAGCGAAGACTGTTTGATCTTCGACCAGCGCAGGTAGAAGCCGGCTTCGTACAGGGCTTCAGTAATCCGATGACCTCGAATGCCCGGTTGATCTGGGATGGAGGCGAATTCAACGCTGCCGGCGAAACCAACGTTTCGAATGTCGATCACATTTGGCTCTCCTTTGAGAGAGTGAAAGAGTTCTTCGAAAAGCTTTTCCTTCTCTTCTCTAACCTTCTGACCCACACCTTCATCGTGGAATACATCGATTGTCGCCAGGCCTGCCGCTACCGCTACAGTATGAGCGGAGTAAGTATAGCCGTGGAATAAGCTGTTGGTGTACTCAGGCTGAGCCATTAAGGTCTTGTAATTTCGTTGGTCATGATGACGCCGCCAATAGCTGGGAGCCGTTCGTGACGGTCTTGGCGAACGTAATCATGTCCGGTTCCACGTGAAAGGTCGGGCAGCAAAGTTAGCGCCCCTACGTCCAAAAGCCACAGATCACTTCATCAAAGATCAGCTGGATCCCATTTTTGGTGCAATGTCTTGCAGGGCTACAGGTATCCCTGTGGTGGTACGAGCACACCAGTGGAGCCTGCCAGCCTTGGTGATACTTGATGAGCTGGGGTATTTGTCTTTTAGTCAGAGCGGCGGCGCCCTGTTATTTACCTGCCGTCCAACCTGTACGAGTACACCAGCGAGGTCATCACCACCAACCTCAGCTTCTCGGAATGGTCGAGTGTGTTTGGCGACGCCAAAATGACCACGGCGCTGCTGGATCGGCACTGCCATATAGTTGAAACAGGCAACGAGTCTTACCGCCTGCAACACAGCACCTTGGCCGCCCATACAAAGATCAAAAAGCGCGAACGAAGGCGCAAGGACGGAGATGATATCGAGGACGATGAGCCATTTTTATCCGCACCATAAATGCCCCGCTGCATGCATACATGCGGTGGGGCTTGATGCGTCTTGAACCGGGACACTGCTGCTAAGCTTATCCACAATTGCTGGGGCAAAAATTAGCAATCCGTCCTGGGTCAATTTTCAATCGGCAGGGTGGGTCAGCTTTCAATCAACGCCAACACTTACGGTTGCGGTTACAGGAAGGGTCATCCCTACCAGGCTTTTGACTTTTTGCAGCTTCGTTTTCATTGTTGTTCTCCAAGCGCATTTTAAGCACGCTGGTGGACATGCAGTTTCCCAAAAAAAGCAACTGCCGGAATTGGCGTCAGATGCCTCCTACGCATATGTATTTGATTTCCAGATAATCTTCGATGCCATAAGCAGAGCCTTCACGGCCTAATCCCGATTGTTTGATGCCGCCGAAAGGTGCCATCTCGTTAGAGATAAGCCCTGTGTTGATGCCAACCATGCCAGACTCCAGTTGCTCGGCAACGCGCCAGGCACGGGAATGGTCGCGGGTGTAGAAATACGCCGCCAAGCCGAACTCGGTATCGTTGGCTTGCTCGACCACCTGATGCTCGTCTCCGAAGCGAATCAGAGGGGCTACCGGGCCAAAAGTCTCTTCGCGATTGACCAGCATTGAGGGGGTTACATCAACCAGCACGGTCGGGGCATAGAAGTTGCCGCCCAATTCATGGCGAGCGCCTCCGACTAGCACTTTTGCGCCGTGCATGCACGCATCTGCTACGTGCGATTCGATCTTCTCGATGGCCTTGCCATTGATCATGGGCCCTAGCGCAACATTGGGTAGAGTGCCTGGCCCTACCTGCAACCGCTTCACCTCGGCGCTCAAGCGTGCGGCGAAAGCATCGTAGATACCGCTTTGCACAAAAATGCGATTGGCGCTGATGCAGGCCTGCCCGCCATTGCGAAACTTACACGCCATCACACCGGCGACTGCAGCGTCCAGATCAGCATCGTCATAGACAATGAAGGGAGCGTTGCCACCGAGCTCGAGGGAGACTTTCTTGATGGTGTCAGCACACTGTCGCAACAGAATCCGGCCCACTTGTGTAGAGCCGGTGAATGACACCTTGCGCACGTCAGGATGAGTACTAAGCACTTCGCCCACTTCGTGACCACGGGCGGCGGTGATCACATTGAAAGCACCATTGATAACCCCTGCCTGGCGGGCCAACTCCACAAGAGCTAGGGCGCTTAGTGGAGTGTCCTCTGCCGGCTT
The DNA here is from genome assembly GCF_900115235.1 of Pseudomonas sp. NFACC24-1. NCBI lineage: Bacteria > Pseudomonadati > Pseudomonadota > Gammaproteobacteria > Pseudomonadales > Pseudomonadaceae > Pseudomonas > Pseudomonas sp. NFACC24-1. Next base: position 122,814 of record NZ_FOVS01000018.1, on the reverse strand, counting down.
GACCACTATGGTGCAGCCGGCAGCGAGCGCCGGGGCCACTTTGCGAGTAATCATCGCCATGGGGAAGTTCCAGGGAGTAATCGCTGCGACGACACCGATAGGCTGCTTGATCACGACGATGCGGCGATCATCCGATGGTGCCGGGAGGACATCGCCATTGACTCTCTTGGCCTCTTCAGCGAACCACTCAACGTAAGCCGCCCCGTAATCGATCTCGGCTCGAGCTTCGGCCAACGGCTTGCCCTGTTCCAGCGTAATCAGGGCCGCTAGGTCTTCTCTATTGGCCAGAATCAGATCGTGCCAATCCCGCAAGATCCGTGCACGCTGCTTTGCGGACTTTGCCGACCAATCCTTCCCAGCAGCCTTGGCACTCACTACGGCCTCAGCGGCATCCACTGCTGACATGTCCGGCACCACGGTGATAAGTGCGCCAGTGGACGGGTCGAGTACCTCGTAGGTGCGGCCATCCAGCGCAGCAGTCCACTCACCACCGATAAATGCCTGATTACGAAAAAGTGTCGGGTTCTTGAGTGTTACGGCCATGTCCGGATCCTCGGATTGTTGGTTCTCTGGAACCGACAATAAGAGTCATGGCCGCAGGACAGTAGATCCACTTTTTCGGCCTGCTTAGAGCCATTCGGAGAATTACCAAAACAGGGAAGACCCTGTAATAGTCAGCACTATTACGGGGCTTGTGCCAGTTTGAGGTGGACTCAACCGGGCAGAAAAAGTGGCTCTATGCGCCTCTAGCGAACTTGGTTAGATTTTCTCCATCTACGAACAAGATCCCAGAGGAAAGCCCATGGATACCCCGCTCACCACAGAACAACTGAATTCTTACTTCATCGGTTTTACCCCCAATCCACTTTTCAAGCTCAAGCCGCGCCTCATAACCGGTGCCCAGGGCAGTTACCTGCACACCACCGACGGAAAACAGGTATTCGATGGGTTTTCAGGTCTGTGGTGTTCGGGTATGGGGCATAGCCATCCGAAAATCGTTGAGGCCGTACAAAAACAAGTCGCCAAACTGGACTATGTCTCTGCCTTCTATATGAGCCATCCAGCGGCGTTTACCCTGACTGAGAAAATTGCAGCGCTCGCTCCAGATCCACTCAACCACGTGTTCTACACAACCGGCGGCTCCGACGCGGTCGACAGTGCGCTGAAACTTGCACTGGGCTATCACCGCCTGAAGGGCAATGCCGGTCGCACGCGGATGATCGGCCGTGAGCGCGGATATCATGGCGTGGGATTTGGCGGTATCTCGGTCGGTGGCATGGTTGGTAATCGCAAGATGTTTTCGACCCTGACCCTGCCTGGTGTCGATCATCTGCCGCATACTCACAGTTCAGAGCACATGGCCTTTTCCAAGGGACAACCTGCGTGGGGGGGGCATCTGGCTGACGATTTGGAGCGCCTAGTGGCCCTGCATGACGCGTCAAACATTGCGGCGGTGATCGTCGAGCCAATGGCCGGCTCTACCGGGGTGCTCGTGCCACCGGTTGGCTATCTGCAGCGCCTGCGCGACATCTGCACAAAGCATGGCATCCTGCTCATTTTCGATGAAGTGATCTGTGGCTTCGGGCGCATGGGCGCCAACTTTGCTGCACAACGCTTCGGTGTGGTTCCGGACATGATTACCTTCGCCAAAACCGTCACCAATGGCACTCAGCCGCTCGGTGGTGTCATCATGTCCAGCGAGATCTACAACACGTTCATGGATCAGCCGGAATTCACCAACAGTGTGTTCCATGGCTACACATATTCGGCCCATCCGGTAGCGGTGGCAGCGGGTTTGGCGGCTTTGGACGTATTCTCTTCCGAGGGTGTGGCGGACAAGGTGCGAGAAAAGGAACACCTATTCCAGGAGTTACTGCACTCGCTGAGGTTTGAGCCTAATGTGGTGGACGTTCGCAACATTGGGTTCGCGGGGAGCGTGGAGTTCGCCAGCCTACCCGGACAGCCAGGCGTTCGCGGGCACCGTATTACGGAAGCACTCTACGAAGCAGGTTACTACTTGCGCTGGTCTGGAGACCAGGCCGTCTTCGCGCCACCTTTCGACGCCACTGCGGATGAGCTGGAATCCTTGGTGGAGGCATTGCGTAAAAGTATCCGGTCGAACGCCTGACTGGTTATCGACAGAACTGATGGGAGTCTGCAACAGGCTCCCATTTGTGCCCGCCGGAATTTTGAGCTCCTTCTCGATGCGCCCTCGACAATTTCCGTTGCCGCGCTGATACGCGGACTTCTCGATCAGCAGCGCCATACCTTGCCTACCATCGACACACGCAGCCGCAATTCCAAAACGCAGATCGCCCTCGCGCACGGGAGAACAGAAACAACGGGTTGCGATCGCCAAGGGTTGGCAATGGGCCGTGAAGTGATCTTGTTCGACGAACCTACTTCCGCCTTGGATTCGGAGCGTGTGGGTGAAGTGCTTCAGTTGCCGAAAGACCTATCATCTGAGGGCTGCACCATGATGTTCGTTACCCACGAAATGGAGTTTGCTCGGGCGGTTTGGGATCAGGTGGTCTTCCTTGAGCAAGGGGAATCATCGAGCAGGCTACACAACAGAAGTTTTTCAGCAGTCCAGAAACCGAGCGAGTCAGGAAATTCCTAGAGCTCGTCGGTTGATGTTTACCTGCTTGAAGATGCTAGTCTCGTGAAGTGTCGGGCAGTGCTTTATTTCTTTGCCGGGAGTGACTTTCACTTTTGGTCGTGTGTGAGGTTGAAATGACGGCATCCCTGATTGGTGAGCGCATTCAAGATCTGCTTGATAGGCGCTCTGCTGTTTCCCTACAGCAGCAGCTGTATCGCCATCTCCGGATCATGATTGAGGAAGGTACATTGCGACCTTCCTCAAGACTCCCTTCTACGCGGAGCCTTGCCGCACAGATAGGTGTCTCACGAATAACCGTCGTTGCTGCCTTCGACATGCTAACCGCTGATGGATACTTGGTAGGAAGCATTGGCAGTGGGACGTTCGTAGTAGAAAGGCCGCCTATTCGATCGATGGTTGCCGTCTCTCGCGCAGTTGCACCTGATGCCATTTCACTGCGTGGCCAACTGATTCTGTCTGGTGCCGCGGGTCTGCAGGAGCGAGAGGGAGCATTCCTACCAGGTGTCCCAGATGTATCGGCTTTCCCTTATGCAATATGGCAGCGGTTGCAAAGCTGTTATCTAGGACAAAACCTCGCCCAGTTGAGCGGTTACGCCAACGGCGGAGGCTATCTACCACTACGCCGAGCTTTGGCTGACTATCTGCGCGTTGCCAGAGGAGTGCGATGCAGTCCGGATCAGGTTCTTGTGACAATGGGAACACAGCAGTCCCTGGATCTGATTTTGCGACTGCTCACGGATGCCAATGACCAAGTTTGCATAGAGAACCCTTCCCACTGGGCCGGTGCGCTGATGTTGAAGTCGCTGGGGGTGCGCTCTATTCCTGTACCTGTGGATCGGGAAGGCATCGACATGCGTGATGAGCATTTCTCAATGAACCCTAAGCTGGTTTTTGTGACTCCGTCGCATCAGTTTCCATTGGGAAGTATTTTGTCCAGCAGTCGACGCGAGCGCTTGCTGCGGCAAGCAGCGCAGCGAAATTTCTGGATAGTTGAGGATGATTATGACAGTGAGCTTAGGTACGACCAAGCACCGTCTCCGTCTTTGCAAGGTGAAGATAATTCTGGCCGTGTTATCTATCTGGGTACCTTCAGTAAGGTGATGTACCCAGGTCTACGCATGAGTTACATGGTTGTACCGCCCTCACTTGTGAATTCCATGGTGAGAGGACTGTTGAGCCTCTATCGCCCCGGACATCTACCTCTCCAGGCTGCACTTGCTGATTTCATCAATGACGGTCATTTGACTCGACACCTGATTAATGTCCGTCCGCTGTATGCAGCGCGCCAGGCAGAGCTTCGTAGATGTCTTGCTGAGACGTTCGGTGAGGCTATCACTTTGAGCAGCGGGTTCGCGGGGCTGCATTTGACACTGCGTTTTCGTCGAATTGTAGATTTGGATGCTTTGCAGGCTGAGGCCGCCAAGCGTGATGTTCTGCTGAGGAGATTGAGCGCTTTCAACCATGACGTTGGACCATTCGAGGATGGCTTCGTCCTAGGGTATGGAGCTCTCAACCAAGCAGACATTGGCGTGGCGGTGCGAAGTCTGCATGAGGCGTATCTGAGCATAGAAAAGTCCGCGCCAGTTCAAGCAGACCACTACCGAGGCAACGGGTCATGATCGACAGCAAACTCCACATATTCTTTCACAGTAACTTGGACGACCCAAACCTCTGGTGTCACGCCTTATCAGATATGCCGGGGCCAATTCATTTCAGCGTCGATGGCTTTTGTGAAAGACCGGCGACGGTAGATATTGCGCTGCTGTGGACTACACCAATTCAGTGACTGGCTGCCTTCACGCGATTAAAAGGCCGTGCTTTCTCTGGGAGCCAGGGTGAACCAGCCTGATCTTTTGGAAGCAAGTACGGAGCAGTGGGTGGTTAGCTGCTCTGTCGCGCTACAGGCTTCATCTGTTGAGCTGTGCATGCATGCGAAAAACGCCGTTCGCTCGTTCGATAGTCCACTTTGGCAAGGGCTCTTAAAATGGGCGTATCTGATGCCAAACATTAAGTTTGGCGGTTGATACGAAGGGTTCTTCCAGTCCCGATGTCCGTTTAGAACAAAAACGTTTCGCGTTATCATAGCTGATTTTGCTAGTGTGCGATAAACGTAGTGCGAATATGCCTGGGGAAGTACCCAGCCAATCGTTAAGTGGGAACAAAATGAGTGATGCCTTGGTTGTGCTAAATGAGGGTCGTAAACTCAGCAAGAAATTCTCGCTTACTGACGTAATTGTCTATGGTTTGCTTTACTTTGGTCCAATTGCTCCTGTTCCTGTCTTTGGAGCGATTCACAATATATCTCCAAAGCTCTCAAGGACGCATGCGTCAGCAAAGTTTTTACTATCAGCCTACGACTTAAGTTACGGGTATGGTGTCTGTTTACCAGCTACAGGTTTTATTAGATGAATGATACGGAACAAGCTTTTTTTACCTCCAATACGCTACCTGCTTCCAGATATGCATTCTTCCTAGCGGGATGTGGTATGGGCGCATGGGCACCTTTGGTTCCATTTGCTAAGGAAAGGGCGCAGATAGGTGAGGCGGAACTTGGTCTGCTGCTCCTGGGCCTTGGTACCGGAGCAATGTGCATGATGCCGTTTGTGGCACGTTTAGCGAATCGAATTGGTTGCAGAAGTACTGTCTATCTTGCAAGCGCTTTTACCGCTGTTGGCTTGGTTGGCCTGGCAACTGCCACCTCATATTGGGTGCTCTTGGCTTTTTTGCTTCTGTTTGGGGCCGCCATCAGTACAGCCGATGTAAACATGAATCTTCAAGGCTCGCTAGTTGAGCGCCACCACGGCAAGCAGATGATGTCTGGCTTTCATGGGCTATTCAGCGTCGGAAATATTTTTAGCGCGGGCACGGTAAGCCTGCTGCTCTGGCTCGGCCTCAATCCCGTACAGTCAATCCTTATATTGGCTCTTGGATTGGGCGTGGCGCTCTTGTCTTTTGGTCGTCACATGCTCCCGTTCGCGGAACTAGGGGGGGCGCCAGCCAAAATGAAGCCAACCAAGCTGGTGTTGCTACTGGGGGCGCTGTGCTTCATCGCTTTTCTGGTTGAAGGTTCTATGCTCGACTGGAGTGCCGTCTATCTGACTTCGAACCGGGACGTGGAGCCTAATATTGCGGGCATCGGTTACGCCGCGTTTTCCGTGACCATGGCAGTAGGGAGGCTGTTAGGCGATTGGATCGTAAGCAAGGTCGGCTCGCGAGCAGTGCTACTGGTAGGAAGTGTATTGGCAATGGGCGGCATGACGTTGGCGGTGGGCATCGACCATTGGATAGTTTCGGTTTTGGGGTTCGTACTCGTCGGATTAGGAATCTCGAATCTTGTTCCGATATTTTGCTCCAAGGCCGGGCATCAGACTGTTATGCCCGTCGCTCAGGCCCTGGCAATCATCAACGCGATCGGCTACCTAGGCATACTGATGGGGCCAGCTGCGATTGGATTTATCGCTCATGCTACGTCCCTAAGCTTCTCTTTGCTCTTCACCTCAACGTTACTGATCCTTGTCCTCTGCAGCGCCAAGATCGCATCATACAAATAGCGTTGAGCCTGGCAGTTTGTCGTCAATTGGAAATATTTTGCGCCCAGAGCTAAACAGGGGGCGCAATTGTCGCAAGGCGAAATTTTATTTCCGATAGTCTCAGTTCATAATAATCTGGGAGACTTGCAACGATTCGACACGCTTGTTTGGCCGCTCTATTGACACTGACTGTATCAAGTGCCTTTGGCGCTCCCCGCTACGATCATCTATGCGTGCTCTATGGAGCGCTTAAAAATTTCAAGGGCCTCGCATAATGGCTCTTCTAAACAAGCCGGCTTTATGCGCTGAATTTGGACGCGGATAATACTGAGCATTTTCTCTGCATTTAGGTTCACATGTTTATGAGCAAGTAAGCGTCCTGCTCATCAAGCGACATCACGCCCTTGAAGATGGCGAAGATCGAGCGTTCGCATTCGGAATAGGCAGCCATTATTTGGCCAGTTTCTTGTAAAAGCTCGGGCGCAGGACCTATTTGATAGTCGGATTTCGGTTTACCTTCTGCCACATTGACCTCCAAGTCATAAACGCGCCGAGATTAGTGCAATCCCAGTCCTTAGGTTTGTAGGCAAAAGACCGGGAAAATCCGTTGCGTGAGGGCGCAGGCTATTATCGGAGCGAGGCGGGACATTACTGGGGATTCATACAGACGAAAGAACGCCCCGACGTAGCCGGACCTGTAGAGGAGTCATTCAACGCGAATCTTTCTTTGCGCGTGCTGACGGGAAGACCCTTCATTCCGCCTCCGAAGCCAGGTGACGAGCGCATGTACTGGATGGAGGACGGCGGCGAGTACGCCAAGCAGCATGATGGTGAAGATGATGATCAGCGGGATACTTTCGTGCGAGAACATGGTGGGTTACTCCTGTAGTCACTATGTCGGAACCCGCAGAATAGACGCGTTGAAGGATGATTTCGATGAAAGTGTGTTCATCATTGTGCGCTTACTTTGTGCTACGGCATGGCTTGAAAAAATGCTCGAGCGATCAGCTAAAAGTCGAGCATTCGCCAATGCAGCAGGCGAGGGCGCTGACGTTGCGCTTTCGATGAATGTCGTTGTCTGGAAGGGTGCTATCGCCGGGGGGACGATCACTGCTTATTGAGACTGACCCTCGCAAAGCGAGACCCTACGTACCAATCATTTCACCCGCCAGATCCGCCAGGGCGCGGAGCCTGTCCATCTGCTTCATATCGTGGTGATAGCCCATCCAGATATCGCGTCCTGGTGGTTCACTGCCGACGTCTAGCAATCTCAGGGCGGTCAACTGATCGCCAAGCACGCGTGGCAAGACTGCCACACCCAATCCGCGGGCGCACATCTGCGCCTGAACGGTACGGCTGCTGCTGGTGAACACGGTTTTGGCGCGGGGAAACATCTGTTGTAGCCAAAGCACGTCGGGGTAGTGTGCTTGCGCCGTGTTCATGAGGATCAACCCGAGGCCTTTTCCATCTTCCGAGGGTGAGAAGGGTAAGTGCGCTGCAACGTACAGTCCGTAGCTGAGTGTCGTCAGCCGACGCTGAACGATGTCCGGTTCAGTGAACGGCACGATGCGAAAGGCGATATCCGCATCGCGGCGAGTCAGATCGAACAGGCGATGTCCGGGGATCACCTCTGGAACGATCAACGGGTACCGTCGCGACATTTCGTCGAGTACAGGGGCGAGCACATAGCAGGCGAACCAGTCCGCCGATGAAATTCGCAACAGGCCCTCAGGTTGATCGCTGTCGCCCGCCAGGTGCCGCTCAATGGAAAGAGCGCTTCGCTCCATTTCCTCGGCCAGACCCAGAATTTTTTCACCGCTGTCCGTCAACACAAGACCTTGCCCGGTGCGGCGGAAAAAAACCTGCCCGCTGTGCTGCTCAAGAACGTGAAGCCGCCGTCCTACGGTGGGGTGGCTAACGCCCAGTTGCTTCGCGGCAGCGCCCAGCGAGCCGGTGCGGACAATCGCCAGAAAGACGCGTAAGTCGTTCCAGTCCATGGGCTCATCCCCAACAAAAATGAACGGCGAAGATGCAGCAATGGCAGTCCCGTTGCAACCCCATGGCGGAACAGAGCTGGCGGAAGTTGCCGCATATGCCCATTGCTGGAAGCGAGCTTTTCAAGTCGGCTCTTGCCACCGACTGAAGACGCTGCACAACGGGTGGCGGCCTTACAAAAATGCACGAGGAATGTGCATCCCTGGCAGTGCCGCCGTCGCTCGTTGACTTCGACAATAGACCCTCAATGACGGCAGCAAACCCTGAGGCTTGCCGTTTCATCTGTCAGGCAGCGCACCTGAGTGAATGTGAAGTCAGCCTGCGCTAGTCATGTCTTTCTGGAGTTGCCCAATGACATTCAAACTGGATCGCGCCCCAGCAGCCGAATCGCGCCGATGGTTTGCTTTCGCTGTTCTTCTTGTCGGCGCCTTTCTTCCACCGCTGGATTTTTTCATCGTCAATGTGGCGTTGCCGTCCATTCGCAGCGGCCTGGCGATTACACCGGCGCAGGTCGAATGGGTCATTTCAGGCTATGCCGCCACTTACGCCGTCTTCCTGATCACGGGCGGTCGGCTGGGCGACCTGTTTGGCCGCCGCCGGGTGTTCTTCGCGGGCATGGCCGGCTTCGGCGTGGCCTCCTTGATGTGTGGCCTGGCCAACTCGCCGACGATGTTGATCGGCGGACGTGTGTTGCAAGGTTTGAGCGCTGCGGCAATGGCACCGCAGGGACTGGCGTCCATCCATAGCCTGTTTCCGGAGCATGAACGTTCGCGGGCGTTAGCGGTGTATGGCGCAACGATTGGCTTCGCGGCGGTTGTCGCCCAGGCGCTAGGGGGCTGGCTGATAACGATGAATGTCTGGGAGCTGCAATGGCGTGCAGTTTTCTTGATCAATCTGCCCATCGTCATCGCTGTGTTTATGGGCGGGATTCGGTTGCTTCCCGATACTCGGAGTCAAACTCCGGTGCCGCTGGATCGCATTGGCGTGCTGCTGTGTGCGCTGACGGTCGGGCTGCTGGTGGTACCGTTGGTTGAAGGCAGGGAAGCCGGTTGGCCATGGTGGCTTTGTCTGTTGCTGCTCGGCTCGCCGCTAGCCGCTGCGGCCTTTTGGCGCTACGAGATCGCGCTGGAGCGTCGGGGCGGCACGCCCTTGGTCAGTCCGCAACTCAGTCGAGCACGCGGCTTGGTGGCCGGATTGACGGGCGTACTGTTCTTCTACGTGGTATCGGCATTCTTCCTGACGTTTTCGATTTATCTACAGGACGCGCTGGGTGTCACGCCATTGACCTCGGGGATGATGTTCGTCCCGTTTGGTGTGGGTTTTCTGATCGGCCCTTTGACAACGCCCTTTGCCATCCGCTTGTTCGGCCGTTTTGTACCCGCCATGGGCATGATGCTCGAGGTACTGGGATGCCTGATCCTGAGCGCGGCGGTCGCCGCCGCGCCGACAGGGCAGAGCCCTCAATTGGCGTTGGTGATCCTGGCGGTGGGGTTACTCGGGTTTGGCCAGGGCTGGGCGCTGCCAACCCTTATTCGAACCGTGATAGATCGCGCACCACCCGGCGGATCGGGAATGATCTCCGGTGTAGTCAATTCGGCCTTGCAGATCAGCGCCGCGCTTGGGGTGGCGGTCCTCGGTGGGGTGTTTTACGCACTGGCTGCCCCTGCGCAAAGCCCTTCCTCCCTTGCCACCGGATTCATTGCCACCCTGCTGGGCATTGCTGCTTGCCTGGTCATTTCAGCGCTGCTGTCTGTTTATGCCTCGATGCCTCGTTCAACAAAAGCGGCGGCTCCTTTCGGCGTTTCGATCAGCCCGAACCGTGACTGACGCCAGCGCTGAGCAGTTGCCAAATCTTCAACTCACCCTAGATACGTTCCTTAGGAGACAAGACATGACGGGTAAATTTATCAATCAAGTAGCGGTCGTCACGGGCGGCTCGACTGGAATCGGCTTTGCGATTGCCCAAGCCCTGTTAGCCGAGGGCGCCAAACGCGTCTATATCACTGGACGCTCGGCGGTAACGTTGGACGCCGCGGTTGCCGCATTGGGGAAGAATGCCGTGGCAGTGGTGTCCGATGTCGCCCGGCAGGCCGATCTGGATTCGCTCAAGGCACTGGTCGAAGGACGGGACGGTCAACTCGACGTGGTGTTTGCCAATGCCGGTATCTGCGAAAAAAATCCCTCGGGCGAAACGACTGAAGCCGCTTATTACAACATGTTCGATATAAACGTGAAGGGCGTATTTTTCACGGTTCAGACGCTGTTGCCATTGATGAAGGATGGCTCGTCAATCGTGCTGACCGCTTCCATTTGCTCCAGCAATGGGATGGAAGGCCTGAGTCTTTACAATGCGTCGAAGGCTGCGGTGCGTTCATTTGCACGTACTTGGGCCAATGAACTCAAAGGCCGAAAGATTCGCGCGAACGTGCTCAGCCCTGGCTTTACCAGGACGCCATTGATGGACAACGGACTGAAGATGGATGAGAGCCAGATCGAAGCCCTCAGAAATCACGTAGGACAAATCGTGCCGCTGGGCTACATGGCTCAACCGGAACAAATAGCGTCGGCCGCACTGTTCCTTGCCTCCGCTGACGCCAGTTATGTCAACGGTGTAGAACTGATGGTCGACGGTGGCCTCTCACAAATCTAAGCGATGTCCGGTTGTATTACTCAGGCAGTGGGGAATAAAAGCGAAAAGCGGATGGTCCCGGGCTTGGGCTGTTCGACACTCACAGTACCGCCATGCAATTGCATGATCGCCATGACGATGGCGAGGCCGAGGCCGTATGAGTCGGAGCTTTGGTGGCGGGAGGCATCGCCGCGGTAGAAACGGTCGAACAGTTTGCGCAGGGTTTCGTCGCTTAGCACGGGACCCTGATTCTCCACTTCAATTCGGCATCCGCCGTCGACTGCAACGACGCGCATCAGAATTTCACTGCCTTCGTCTGCATAGCGAATCGCGTTGGCGACCAGATTGCTCAGTGCTCGGCGCAGCAGCAAAGGGTCCGCGTGCACGGTGCCATCGCCCATAATCTTGAGGGTCATCTGCCGTTCTTCGGCCAGACCTTCGAAATAACCCGCGATGCGCTGTGATTCGTCATGCAGCGACAGTGGCTGGCGCTCGACCAGCGATTGCGCTTCGTCGGCGCGAGCGAGGAACAGGATGCTTTCGACGATCCGGGAAATACGCTCCAGTTCCTCAAGGTTCGAGGCGATAAGCGCCTGGTAGTCATCCTCGCTACGGCGCTGGCGCAGGGCGACCTGGCAGTGCCCCATCAACGAACCCACCGGCGTGCGTATTTCGTGAGCCAGGTCGGCGGAGAACTGCGTCAGTCGTTGATAACCCTTGGCAAGGCGATCGAGCATCGCGTTGTAGGCGTCACTCAGTTGTTGCAGTTCAACCGGTGTGTCGGCACTGTCCATCCGGCTGTCGAGCCGCTCAGGCGTTATGTTTGCCGCATGGGCGGCCATTTTGCGCAACGGGCGCAGACCGCGACGCAGCAGCACGTAACCGAGCATCGCCGTGAGCAGAAAGGCCAGGGTAACGGCCAGGTAAATACGTTCGCGAAACGCCGCGAGCATGGCCATTTCCTTGCCCATGAGGTGCGCGGCAGTCAGGCGAACTTCGCGCCCGCCCGAGGTGGTTTGTACGGAAGCGGCGCGCAGCGGTACTCCAGAGTCGGTCACGCCGCTGCGCAGGTCGTTGACGCTCAGCTTCGCCTCTGGGCCGATCACAGGCAGATCGGGCAGCGTGACGTTCAGCGGATTGACCCGGATCACCGGCTGCTGGCCGGGCTCCTCGATGATAAAAATATCGTCTTCGCTGTCGAGCATGTTCTTGAAAATCTGCGGGCTGTCACGCAGCTTCTCGATGGCCAGTTCGTAATGCAGCAGTTTGCGGAAGTGATCCAGACGGCCCATGACCGCGTGATCGCTGTAGATCAGTACCGAGGCTTTCATCGACTGGTACAAGTAGAACCCGGCCCCGGCCACGGCGAGCATGGCCACCAGTGAGAACGCCAGGGTCGAGCGCAGGGTCAGGGATGGTTGGCGTCGGGTCCGCATGGCCTCACCTCGCACACATAGCCGATACCGCGAATGGTATGGATCAGTTTGATTGGGTAGGGCTGGTCGACCTTGCTGCGCAGGCGTTTGACGGCCACGTCCACGACGTTGGTATCGCTGTCGAAATTCATGTCCCAGACTTCCGAAGCAATTTGCGCCCGGGACAGGACATCGCCTTCGCGGCGCAGAAACAGATGCAGCAGGGCGAACTCCTTGTTGGTCAACACAATCACTTGCTGCTGGCGCGTGACGCGGCGACGCACCAGGTCCAGCTCCAGGTCGGCGATGTGAAAATGATCGGCTTCGCGCACCACGCCACGGCGCAGGATGGTGCGAATGCGCAACAGCAATTCGGTGAAGGAAAACGGTTTGACCAGATAGTCATCGGCGCCCAGTTCCAAACCGCGAATGCGGTCATGCAACTGATCGCGAGCGGTGAGAAACAGCACCGGCACATCTTGCTTGGCGCGCAATAGCTCGATGATTTGAAATCCGTCGATGCCGGGCAACATCACATCCAGCACGATCAGGTCGTAGGACGTTTGCAGGGCCATGTGCAAGCCATCGGCGCCGTGCTGGGTCCAGTCGACGTTGTAGCCGGACTCGCCAAGTCCCTTTTTCAGGTACTCGCCGGTTTTGGTGTCGTCTTCGATCAGCAGGATATGCATCGTCAGGGGGCGCTCGGATCTCTTTTATAACGGGATTCAACCCGCGGTATCGGTTTCTCAGGATTGCAGTGTAACCAGCTGAGAAGGTTGAGTCGGTTACATTTCTGTCATTCGTAAAGGCGCCGTTGCGAATGACAGAAATGTCATTCGGCGGTCATCGTGAGGTCCCGATCCGGGGGCGAGGATAGCGGCACTTAAACCCGTGAGGAATTGTCGCAATGAAGCTCAAGACTGCTCTGTCCACCACCTTCGGTTTGCTGATGCTCAGCGCCGCTGTCATGGCCACTGCGGCCGATATGCCGGTGATCAAGCCGCTGCGGGGCACCGTCGAAAGTGTCAACAACAACACGCTGACCTTCACCACCCGTTCCGGCGCACAGCAGACCATAGGTCTGACTGACAAGACCGGTATCAACCGGGTATCAAAGACTGATATCGATTCGATCAAAGCCGACAGCTTCGTGGGCTCTGCAGCCATTCCACAGGCCGACGGTTCGCTGAAGGCGCTGGAAGTCACCGTATTCGAGTCCAGCCTCAAGGGCAGCGGTGAAGGTCACTATGGTTGGCAAAATGCGGATGGCAGCACAGGCACCATGACCAACGGCACCGTGGGCAAATTGTCCAAAGCCAATGGCCGCACGCTGACCGTCAATTACAAGGGCGGCGAGAAGCAACTCGTCGTGCCGCAAGATGTACCCATCGCCTACGTGGAACCAGGCAAAGCCAATGAGTTGGTCAAAGGCGCGAAAATTGTCGTGTTCCCGGCCGAGGGTGGCACAACCGCACGCGGTATTGCCGTCGGTAAGGATGGGTTCCAGCCACCGATGTAATCACCTGAACAGGTTGGAGCGACGCCGTCCGGCATCGCTCCAGCGCACGGATGGTTTCTGAGTGGGAAAAACATGAGTAAAGAATCAATCCATTCCTGGCCCGTCCGCCTCGCCCATTGGCTCAACGCCATCAGCATGACCTGCATGTTCATGAGCGGTTGGGCGATTTACAACGCCTCTCCGTTGTTCGCCTTCAAGTTTCCGGTGGCGTTGACGGTGGGCGGCTGGCTTGGCGGCTCACTGGCCTGGCACTTTGCGTTTATGTGGCTGCTGTTCATCAACGGCCTTGTCTATGTGCTGTACGGATTGATCAGCCGCCATTTCAAACGTGATTGGTTGCCGATCAGCCTCCCAGCGCTAAAACATGATTTGACCGATGCACTGCGTTTTCGACTGGTGCACGAGAAGGGCGTTTACAACGCGGTGCAGCGCTTGATGTATTGGATGGTGCTGGCGGCAGGGGTACTGGTCGTCGTCTCGGGGCTGGCGATCTGGAAGCCCATCCAACTGCAAGAACTGGTCGCGCTCCTGGGCGGCTACGACATTGCCCGGTACGTGCATTTCGCGGCGATGGTGGTGATTGGCGCGTTCGTGATTGTGCATTTGATCTTGGTGATGCTGGTGCCGAAGACCTTGCTGCCCATGATCACGGGCGGTGTACGGCCCATTGAAAGCGGAAAAACCGACCATGATTGAGCCCGAAAAACGCTCTATTCAGCGCATCAAGCTTGAGCCCGCACAGCAGCTTCAGTTGGAAAACGTCCAGCGCCGGAACTTTCTTCGGGGTGGCTTGACCATCGGCGCGATGGCGATGCTGAGCGGTTGTAACCTGCAGGACGGCGATCAGGTCGATAAGGTGCTGTGGGCGATGTCGCGCTGGAACGACCGGGTTCAGGCCTGGCTGTTCAGTGGGCAGAAACTGGCGCCGACCTTCACCAAGGCGCAAATGACCACGCCATTTCCATTCAATGCATTCTACGGTCAGGACGATATCCCGGAAGTGGATCTGCCCAGTTATTCGCTGGCCGTCTCCGGACGGGTACGGGACAAGGCGCCGTGGACCCTCGAAGGCTTGCGCAAACTGCCGCAGCGCACTGACATTACGCGTCTGATCTGTGTTGAAGGCTGGAGCGCCATCGGGCAGTGGGGGGGCGTGCCGCTGAAAACCTTCCTGGAACACATCGGGGCCGACACCACGGCTAACTTTGTCGGCTTCAAGTGTGCCGACCGTTATTACTCCAGCCTGGACATGCCGACGGCATTGCATCCGCAAACGCTACTGGCACTTGATTACGGTGAAGTCGCCTTGCCGCCGGAGTATGGCTATCCACTACGGGTTCGAGTACCGACCAAGCTGGGCTTCAAAAACCCCAAGCACATCGTTGAGATTTTCGTCAGTCATGATAATCCAGGCGGATATTGGGAAGATCAGGGCTATAACTGGTTTAGCGGGATCTGATGAAGCAAACGTGTGAACAACTGGAAAAGGCTACAGTCGATACCCTCTGTTACGCCGGCAGACCAAGCGATTCCCGATACTGCGCTTCATCGACCTCGGTCAGCGTCGCATAACCGTCGTAATGGTAGACCCGATGCCTGTCACGGGCGTAGCGCTCATTCAGGAACTCGAGGGTGGCCAGGTCGATCCGCTTGGCGCTCAACGGGCGGCGGTGACAGAACAACTTGCGCGTGCCCAGTTGCAGGAAGTCGGGATGGGGCACGCGGACCTCGTCGGGGTCGAACGCCACGTCCAGCGGCTTGCCTTCCGAGAAGATCAGCGTAGGGCTTACGGCGTAAGTGCCGAGAATGCGGGTATCCGAAGGATGTAGCTTTTTTTTCGCCTCGCCGTAGTAATACACCGTGTCCTGATCCTTGGCCCAGCCATGGCCGCAGGATTCGAACGTAGCCGCTTGGGCCCTACGAATCGGTTCCGGGGGATGGTAAAAAACCCGGTGGCAGAACACCGTCTTGCCGTCGGTCAGGTAGGGTGGGCCGAGTGAGCGAAAATGTTCCGCCGATTCCGGGGAAAAACGTTCGGGGACTTCCGTGTCGGCGTTATGGAATGGGATCAGATACAAGCCGTTGGCATCGCCGCACAGATGCGTGTCCAGCAATTTGAAACTCGCTGCGTCCAGCCCGTTGATCACACGTCCATGGAAGTACACCTGGTCACCCAGTTCGAAACCGAGACCGATGGCCTGTAGCTGCAACGTGTCCGTGTATGTTTGCGCGGCTTCAGGTGGTGCCTGCAAGCGGTGCCACCAATACCCTTGCAACTGCGGATGCGCTTCGAAGTAAGGCGCCCACGCCGCTTGCATGGCCGCATCGATGATGCCGCCAGAGCCCAGTGGGCCGTGCTTGTCACCTGCCAGCACGGGCGAGTCATCCTGGTCATTACGACAGGGCTGGGTCACGACGAAGCTCTCCACGTCGACATCGAGGCGTTTCTGGCGCCTGTAGACGTGTTGGTGATCACGGTAGTAATCGAACCCCAAATGACGAAAACTCGGGCCATGGGCATCGCGCAGGCGGGTCCCGGCGGCGTAGACGTACTGGTCGTCCACGGCAAAATACTCATCCTCGTATTCGCGGGCGCTGAGCACGCGACCGCACGCATCGAATGCTGGCTGCCAGCACTGGAGCAGGTGGAAGTCTCCCACGTAGCGAATGGTTTTTCCGGTCAGGTAATAGGCGCGTTGCTTGTCCTTGGCGTAGCGTTCGTTAAGCACGGTGAAGGTCGCCAGGTCGGCATTGTCGATGCGGTAGAAGTATTCATAAGAAATGCTCGAACCCTGCTGCGCTTGCACGATGATCGACTGCCCATCGGTGCCCCAGCGTTGGGCGAGCATCTGGAAGTCATCCGGGTTGGCGACCGGCAGCGGCGTGCCGTCCTTCTGGTGCAGGGGCTTGAAGCCCCTATAGACTTGATCGTCGATCACTCGATAGGACGGGTGGTTGCAATAGCGCACCCGCGCCGTGGCGCTGGCGATAATGTGCCCCTGCAAAAAGAGATGCGCACCGTCGCAGAACAGCGCGGACGCTGAAGTCACCGAGGCCGGGGACGAGGCCAGCAGGGCCAGCCTGTCGGGTTGCGCCTCGTGGATTTGGGTGATCGCGTACTCGCCGAACCAATAGGCACCGGTTGCGTCACGCCAGTACTGGTGGCCGAGGCTTTCCAGGCCCTTGTCGAACCGAAACGGCAAGGGCTGCAGCGCATGGTAGCCGTGGCGCTCCCGGTAGGCCGGAAGCAGGTAGTAATCACGCAGGGCTTCGCGCAACACCCAAGGGTTGCGTCGATGCCGCCAAACCGGCTGACCGGCCAGCAAGGGCGAGTGCGGATAGCGCCCCGCGCTGGCACATTGTGCCAACTCGCCGGGCTGTGTGCCTTGAGGGTTGAGCATGATGTACACATCAGGCACTTGCCCATCGCCCAGCAGCACACCGTCCATGAATGCGAAGCCTTGATGCCATTCAAGGTTCAGCGGTTCCCAGTCAGCAATAGCAGTCTCTATGTCTGTCATGTCATTGCGATCTGCACGTTTCATGGTTGGCCAAAGACGACAAGCTTCACCCGAGTTCGACCCCTGGCGAGGCTGGCCCAAGAGTGTATACTTTGGCAAATTTTGTCAAAAAACAGGCAAAGTCATGAGTACCATGAACATCTCCCTGCCGGACGCTCTCAAATCATTCATAGATGATCAGGTTAGCCAGAGAGGCTACAGCACCAGTAGCGAATATGTGCGGGAGCTGATTCGCAAGGATCAGGATCGGCAGCACCTGCGTGGCTTGATACTGGCCGGGGCGGAGTCTGCTCCCACTGCTCCTGTGAATGGCGACTACTTCGAATCCCTTCGGGCCAAGGTGCGCAAGGGGAGAGGATGAAGGCGAAACCCGTCATTGCGCGAGCTCTTGCCAGCCAGGATGTAGAGGACGCCATCAACTATTACCTAGGCGAGCAGGCAGAGCAGGCGGCACTCAATTTCATCGACGCCTTGGAAAACGCCTATATGCACATCAGCCGCCATCCGGCATCGGGTATGTCCAGGTACGCCCATGAGCTGGATGTCCCCGGATTACTCTGCTGGCCGCTGAAACGTTATCCCTATCTGGTGTTCTACGTGGAGTGCAACGAACACATTGACGTATGGCGAGTTCTACACGCCATGCGGGACATTCCTGAATGGATGTCATCATGAATCAAGCGAACCCGTTGGCGACAATGACGTAGCCCAATCTGCAAAGATTGGGCTTTTTTACGCCTGAAAATAGGGACCACCAAACCAAAGATCCCCGCTGCCACGCTCAAAAAATGAACTTGAACAGCGCAATCACCACGATCAGGCCAATCAGGAAAATGATACCTACGGTGCCGCCAAGGAATTTCAACATAGTAACGCTCTCATCAGGTGGGCTTAATCGTCTAGACCACCACCGATAATGCTCGTTTCGTCGAATATTCATGCGTGATGATCAATGGACCGCAAAGGACCTTGGCACTGGCACGTGTTCGAATTTGGAAATGGTCTTGATCCAGTAGCGGCGGTAGTCCGTCTGGTCCGGTGCCAGCGGCTTGTGGCTGGACCATGGGTGTTTCTCCCTCAGGCTGGCGCGGTACGCTTCCCATTCTTTCTGCTCGGCCACTTCCCGGGCTTTGCTCCGGTCGTCGAACCAGCCCAGCACGTAGGCTTCGCCCTGGTCCGTGCCGTGCGCTATCAGCAAATAAATCTCTGTCATGACTGACCTACCGTTCTGTCCTGCGCCCCAGTGGCGGGGTCTTATCCTGGGTATCGGCCGTTATCGGCGGTTTTTGAGATTGATCGCAGAAAAACGCTGAGCCCAGAGGTGCGCCTGACGAATTTTCGAAATGGCGATAAATGGCCCCCACGCTCACTGGCGCAAGCGCTGGTGCCTGAGGCAAGGCTAAAGATCAAGGACCAAGTCTGAGGTGGGTTTGCTGCAGCACAGCAAGCGCAGGCCTTTGTCGATTTCCCGCTGCCTGATGCCGCCGTTGTGATGCATGTCCACCGTGCCCTGGAGCAGGGCCGTCTTGCAGGTGCCACAAACGCCCTGGCTGCAGGAGGAGGGCACGATCGCGCCGGCTTTCCTGGCGGCAGACAACACGGTCTGATGGCCCGGCATGCTGAACGTCTTGCCCGAGCGCGACAGGGTCACGGTGAAGACGTCCTGTTGATTGAGCGAAGCCGCCTGCTCGATCAAAGGTTCTTCATTCAGTGCGGCAATGTCGAAGCTTTCCTGGTGATAGTGGGCGAAGTCGAATGCCGCCTCCCTGAGCAGCGACTTGACCGCTTCCATGTAACCCTGGGGGCCGCAGGTAAAGATTTCCCGTTCCTGGTAATCCGGCACGTGCTGGCTCAACAACGACAAATCGAGCCGGCCTATCGGTTGCTGCCATTGAACGGTGTCGCCGAGACCTTCGCAAACACTGATGACCCGCAACCCCGGCATGGCGGCCTGCATGCGCGTCAGTTCTCCGTGGAAGATGATGTCGGTGGGCGTGCGGGCGCTGTGCACGAAAACGATGTCGAGGTTGCCGGCCATGTCGCAGGCGGCCTGGGTCATCGACATCAGGGGCGTTACACCGGAACCGGCGGACAGGTACAACCACTTGGTCGCCGGATGGCCGACCGGTGTGAAGCTGCCCGCCGGGCCGCAGGCCCTCAGGTTGTCGCCGGGCTTGAGGTGGTCATGCAGCCAGTTCGACACCGCGCCCCCCGGTACGCGCTTGACGGTAATGGAAAACGCAAACGGCCGGGTCGGGGAGGACGACAGGGTGTAGCAGCGGGCAATGGTCTGCCCGCCAATGACCGGTGAGATCGTGATGAATTGACCGGGCTCGAAGCTCAGGGCGCTGAAGTCCGCACAGCGGAAAATGAAGGTTTTGACGTCATGGGTTTCCTGGCGCACAGCGCAGCATTGCAGGGTTTTCTGTTCACCGCTGTGCCATTGCGCACCGAACGTGCCCCAGGTGGCCGGGTCGGTAAAACGTTGGAGCACGCTGGCATGTCCAGGGCGCGTCAGGTTTTCGTAAGTCGTCATGATCATTGCTCACACGCCATGGGCGGCCAGACGCGCCGCGTACCAGCGAGAGAACTGGTCGACATAGGTTTCGGTGAAGGCCGAGAACGGCCCGGGCGTGTAGGCAGGATCCTGGGTACCGCTGTGGGTGATGCCGACGAGGCTGGCGTCCTGCTGGTTGGTCGCGACCCAGACTTCGGTCAGCTTATCCATCTGGTAATCGACGCCTTCGACGGCATCGGCATGGACCAGCCATTTGGTGCGCACCAGGGTTTTATCGGGCGCCAGCGGGATGATGTAGGAGACCACGGCATGGTCGCTCATGATGTGGGTCCACGAGTTGTGCGTCCAAAGATGCACGTCGCCCAAGTCGCGGCGCGTGAGCTCGCCAAACAGCCGGGTGCACGCCACGCGGGTGTCCAGGGTCTGGGATTCGCCGTTGCCGGCAATGGTCAGTCGCTGCGAGCGAAACTGGGTCACGGCGTCTTCGCCCAGGTGCTCGACGGCATCGCAGATATAACCTTCGTGCTCCCAGTTGGCCTTGGTCTCGGCATTGCGGCGGTGATACTCCGCCAGCGCCTGGAGTGAATCCTCCCCCAGCCCGTCGGTGCAGAAACCGAAATCTTCGGGCAGGAAAGAGGCAGTCAATTCCGGGTGGGTGGCGGCGCAGTGATAACACTCGCGGTTATTTTCGATCACCAGTTTCCAATTGCCGTTCTCGATGATTTCCGATTCGTAGGCGATCTTGGAATGGGCGAGGTCATATTGGGCGAAACGCGGTGTCATGACCTGGTCAAGGTACAGGATGTCTTCCGGCGGTTCGTCGCCCAGGCAGACGAAGACATGGGTGCCGACGACTCGAGTGTGCACCGGGATCAGGCTTTTGCATTTAGGGTCGAAGTCCTGGCCCATGTGTGCCGCATGTTTCAGGCTGCCATCCAGGTCGTATGTCCACTGGTGATAGGGGCAGACCAGCATGCCCACCGTTGACTTGCCAGCCTGTTTCAAGCGCGCCCCGCGGTGCCGGCAAACGTTGCGAAAGGCCTGCACATGCTCATCATCGTCGCGCACCAGGAGGATGGAGGATTTGCCGATATCGAGGGTGGAGACATCCCCAGGTTCGGGGACGTCGCTGGTGACCCCCACCAGAATCCAATGCCGGGTGAAAAAGATATCGACATCGGTTTCAAAAATATCCTGGCGACCAAACAAACCGCCCGGCATGCCATGGCCCGGCGTGCGGTCGGTCAGAAGTTCACGATGGGTCTTCACGGTATTAATTGTCATTATGGGTCTCGCTCAAACGCAAAGTTGATCAGGCGGCGAGTACAGTTTGGAAAGGTGGGATAAGACCGTCAACGCGCTTTATTTTCACGCTCGCATAACTTTGCGTTATGCGTAAAAGTGGTCTTGAACATCTATGTAATCAATGGCTTAGATGGCTGTCATCGCGCAGCCAATCGATCAGTGCCTGGGTGATGGGCTCAAGTTTCCGACCGTTCGGAATAACCAGGTAATAAGCGTCTTTTGGCTTGACCACGTAGGGCGTAATTCTGATCAGTTCACCACTGTTGAGCCGGTGCGCGATCAGCCGGCTCCAGCCCAGTGCAATGCCATGGCCTTGAATAGCCGCCTCGATCGCATCGTTATAGGAACTGCAGCGAAATGAATAGTTGAGCTTGGGGCGCATATCGCCCAGTTCCCGGCACCAACGGTTCCAGGTCATCCAGCCTTCCAGGGTGGAGTCCGAATCAATCAGCGCCGTGTCCAGGAAATCGGTAACGGATGAAGGGGCTGCGTTGGCGGCAAGCCAGGCCGGTGCGCAAACGGGAAACACTTCTTCATCGAACAGGAAAACCGAACTGCCATCCTCCCATTTTCCATTGCCGAAACGGATGGCCAGGTCGACGTCATCGCGGTATGAACTGGGCGAGACCTGTTGCGTCAGCAAGCGCAACTTCAACTTCGGTTGCAGGGTGCGCAGGGCAATCAACCGGGGGAGTATTCTCAAGTGAGAAAACGCTTCCGTGCAGGCGATGGTGATCTCCTGTTCACCAATGCCCTCGGCAATTTTGTCGAAGACACTGGCCATGCGATGAATGGACTCCGCGACGACCAGATGCAGGACGTAGCCTTCGTGCGTCAGCTTGATCGACCGATGAAGGCGGTGGAACAGCTTGGTCTCCAGGGTCTCTTCCAACAACCGGATCTGTTTGCTGACGGCGGCCTGCGTCACGCCCAGCTCTTGGGCGGCCAGGGTGAAACTGGCCAGCCGCGCCACGGCTTCGAATTCCAGCAACGCCGTCATCGACGGTATCAACCGCCGATAGCCCTTGACCTTTTTATCGATATCGCTGGGTTGCATAGGTGTGTTTCAACGCTGTGCCTGATGACTCACGCCATCGAAGATCAGATGAAGGGGGTGACGAAGGCAGTTGTTCCGGCATTCTTTGGCCGGATGGCGAAGTTCTTTCAGCGGCGTTCAGCAAAAAATCATAATGGCGGCTCGTTGTTGTTTTAGAGTCCTTGCCTCTTGGAGATACAACCCGGCGCGCCTCACGGACAGGTTGTTTCATGCCTGGGTCCGGCTTGTTTAATGGGGACGGTGGTCGGATCTCCATGATGCTGGACTTTAAGTACTCAAGACGGCCGGGTCAATAAAATGTACTCATGTGTACATTAAGGGATCGTCAGGGTACATTTCTATCTCGTATTTGAAGAAGGAGGCGCACGATGCCGCAGGTAGGGAAGGCCCGTAGCAAGGCCCAGGACGCAGGTTGGCGCGGCTCGCCGGAGGGTTGGCTGGAAGCGGCCTACGTGGCCCTGAAAGAGTCGGGCATCGATGCGGTTCGGGTCATGCCGCTGGCCAAGCGCCTGGGGTTGTCACGCACCAGCTTCTACTGGTTTTTCGAGGACCGTGAGCAACTGCTGGCTGCTTTGCTGTCGCGTTGGCGGGAGACCAACACGGGGGGGCTGATCCGGCAAAGTGAAAGCTATGCCGAAAGCATTTCCGAGGCGATCCTGAATGTGTTCGAGTGCTGGCTCAACCCGCAATTGTTCGATTCGCAATTCGAGTTCGCCGTGCGCAGCTGGGCGCTTCAGTCTGCTGAAGTGGCCCAAGAGGTGGCGGTGGTGGACGAGCAGCGCATGAACGCCCTGGCGAACATGTTCAAGCGCTTTGGCTACGACAGCCAAGGAGCTGATGCCCGGGCCCGAACGATCTATCTGACGCAGATCGGTTACATCACCATGAACACGACAGAGTTGATCACCGTGCGCTTCCAGCGCATCCCGCATTACGTGAGCATCTTCACCGGCAAAGTCCCCAAGCAGCGGGAGCTGGATCGTTTCTACGGGAAGTTCGGTTATGCCGAAAAAGAACCCGGGGTCTTTGTGCCCCTGACCGATACGTTCGAAGGTCACGGCGATGATCAATGAGACCGTGGGGATCATTGGCGGCACCGGCTGGTTGGGCGGCGCGATTGCCAAGGCAGTCCTGGAGAAGGGGCTGGTGCCGGCGGGCAACCTGATCATTTCCAATCGCTCGGGCAACCACCCGCTGGCTCAACAAGGTGCTTGCCTGGTCACGGACAACCAGGACCTGGTGGATCGCAGCGACGTGGTGATCATCGCCGTTCGCCCCGAGCATTTCGCCAGCCTGGGCATCAATGCGACGGGTAAGACGGTGATCTCCCTGATGGCCGGGATCACGGCGCAGGCGATTGCTGTGCAGACCTCGACTTCAGCGGTCGTGCGGGCGATGCCCAACGCGGCGGTGGAAATCGGCCAGTCCTTTACGCCTTGGTATGGGTTGGGTGCGATAGCGCTGCCGCTGAAAAGCCTCGTGCAACAGCTGTTCGAGTGCGTGGGCACTGCGGTTGAGGTCGAAAAAGAAGATTACATTGACTACCTCTCCGCGCTCTCGGGCACTGGCCCGGCCTTTCCGGCCTTGTTGATGACGGCGCTGGCCCGCCAGGCGATGCTGGCCGGCATACCGGGCGACATCGCACAGTTGGCCGCGAAAAGTGTCGTGGTCAACAGCAGCCAGTTGCTGGCGAGCCGTGATGCCCAGCAGATGATCGACGCCTTGGTGGCTTACCGGGGTGTCACGGCCGCCGCCTTGCAGGTGATGAGCCGGGGGGATTTCGAAGAACAGGTGGGAAGGGCGTTGCAGGCGGGTGCCGCGGTTGCGCGCAAGGGGCTTGAGGCCTGATAGAAGTCCGGTGTACGAAAACGGCGCCTTCCAGTCTTGGGAGAAGCGCCGTTTTTCCTTGAACGAGCCCTATGGCGGCTCAAGTAGCGGGTTTACCGTTACTTGCTAGGATGGGCCGCCTGGAGTTTCTTGGCTTCATCCAGGTGATGTTGCAGGTCCGGCAGCATCTTCTGGGCGAACGCCTTGAGTTCGGTGTTGCCAGCTTTCTTGTCGTCGGTAACGGTCTCGGCTTCTTTCTTGAACAGGGCGATGGTTTCTTCGTGGGCCTTGACCTGGTTGTTGGCGAAGGCCGCATCAAAGGACTCATCGCGCACCTCGAGAATCTTCGCCTTGGCTTTCTTCATCAACGTGGTGTCGTCGGGCACTTCGATGTCATGTTTTTTCGCCAGCGCCTTCAGCTCTTCGTTGGCCTTGGTGTGGTCGGTGATCATCTTGTTGGCGAACGCCTTGATGTCCGCCGATTGGCTTTTTTCCAAGGCCAGTTTGCTGGTTTCGATTTCCGCGAGGCCACCGGCCACCGCTTCGTCGACGAAGTCGTTGGAAGTCGCGGCCCAGGCCATGCCCATGCTGGTACTCAGGGCAACTGCCAGGCCGAGTTGACGCAGGATGAATTTGTCCATAAGTAAGTCTCCATACAGGTTGAACGAGCGATTCTTGTCGTCTCTGATCAATGGAGGGTTATGCCCAGGCAAAGGTTTGATCGCCAAGCGATCCGGGACGACGAACGGTCACCGCTGGTCGGATTGGCGGTCGACAGAACCCCGTTCAAGAGGCCATCCTGATAATCGACGGGCGTTGAAAGGACGCCTGCCACCGATCCATCAAAGGAGGTGTTCCATGCCGGTGTCTCACGATTTGTGCCAGGATCTCAACTACACAAAAGATCAAATCCAGCAAAAACGCAGCGAGAATCCAAGGCTCGACTCGTTACTTCAACAATACTCCCAACTTGATGCCAAGGTGGTCGATGCCGAGAAACCGTCCTCCGCCGCGCTGCCCGCCGACGTTTTGGAGACGCTCAAGAAGAAGCGATTGCTGATCAAGGACGAGATCGTGGATCACATGCAGAGCGAGCCATAGAACCCGACCCTTAGTATCGCGAAGGGCTTTTGTAGCCAGGAATTGCTCCCGCTGGGTTGCGACGGTAGGAGCTGCCGAGTGCAACGAGGCTGCGATCTTTCCACCGGCGATTGAGTCGCAAGAGAAAGATCGCCTGCTTCGCCAGCGCCTGAAAAGCGGGAGCAATCCCTGGCCATGTCAGGTTTTCATTCCAGGCAAGTCTTGCTTGAGCAGGTGTCAGGTCAATGGATCCCAGCGCTGCGACCAGTCGCTGCCGGACTTGACGATCTCTCGCAGCACATCGAATGCCTGCTGCAACGCCGCTGAATCCCGATCGCGGGAATAGACCAGGTAAGTCGGGTAATTGAACTCCGGTGCCTTGGACACCCGTTCCAGGATTCCGCTGTCCAGGTAGCTCTGTACGACCCGCGTGCGGAAGTAACCGCTGCCGCCGTTTTCCAGGATGTATTGCAGGGCCAGCGGGCCGAGGTTGAAGGTCACGGCGGCCTTGGCCTTGTCTGGCAGCGCGGTGTCGTGTTGGCGCCGGAAGTCCGCGCTCCAGTCGATATACACGTAGGGTTCGGGACGGGCGGCCAGGCGCACCAGGATGAGTTTTTCTTCCAGCAGTTGTTCTACTTGCAGGCGCGGCCAGTATTCGGGCTGATAGACCACCGCCGCATCCAGCAGGCCCAGTTCCAACTGTTGCAGCAGCTTCTCGCCATCGCGAATGTCCATGCGCAGGGCGTGACCGGGGATCTTCTGGCGCAGCTCTCCGGCCCAGGCGAGCATCAACGGGTTGCACAGGCTGACCTCGCCTCCCAGGTGCAGGACGTTGCGATAACCCTCGGGCAGCGGCAGGTCACGGCGGGCCGCTTCCCAGGTTTGCACCAACTGGTTGGCGTAGACCACAAAGGCTTCGCCGTCGGCGGTCAAGCGGGCGCCGGCACGATTGCGCACGAACAGCGCGCAGCCGAGCTGGCTTTCGAGCTTCTGGACCCGGGCGGTGATCGCCGTTTGGGTCACGTGCAGCTTTTCGGCGGCTGCGGCGAGGCTGCCGTGGCGGACGATTTCCAGGAAAGTGCGGGCGAGGTCGATGTCCATGTTCAGGCCGATGCGGGGAAAGCGGGCATTGTAAGAGCTGCCAAGCCTTCCCCGATACCGGGAGTTACTGGACGGCCTGGGCCTGTCTTGTCCGCGCCCAGGGGGCAACCAGGCGTTCGGGCGTACCGCAGGCCTTGTGCTTGAAGACGAAACGACGGCATTTGTCGGCGAAGCCGTGGCGATTGTCCACCATGTCGAGGCGCATCTGTGCGAGTTCGTCATCGCGACACGCCTGGATCGCCGACAGGCTCCGTTCGGCCTTGCGCGTCCGGATGCTTTCATAGGTCGGATCGAGCAGCGCGCGGTTGGCTCGCTGCAGCAGCCACAGGCCGAACTCGTCGGGGCAACGCGGGCCGATCTCCTGGACCATGCCGTAGCGCAACGCCTGCAAGGCGCTGATGGGCAGGCAGTCCTGGGTGAGCTTCCAAGCCATGTCCGGACCGACCGCGCGGGGCAGGCTGTAGGTCCAGTATTCAGAACCGTACAGGCCCATGGTCGCGTAATGGGGGTTGAGCACAATGTCACGGCGCGCGAGCACGATATCGGCGGCCAGGGCCAGCATCACACCGCCGGCCCCGGCGTTCCCCGTCAGGCCGCTGACCACCAGTTGCCGGGCGCTGAACAGCTCCAGGCAAACGTCGTCGATGGCTTGTATGTTGGCCCAGGCTTCCAGGCCCGGCTCGGCGGCGGCCTGGATCACGTTCAGGTGCACGCCGTTGGAAAAGCTGCCGCGCCCACCACGGATCAACAGCACCTGGGTGTCCCGGGACTTGGCCCAGCGCAATGCCGCCGCCAGGCGCTGGCATTGCTCAGTGCTCATCGCCCCGTTATAGAACTCGAAGGTCAGCTCCCCGACATGGCCGCATTCCCGGTAACGAATGGGTTGATAGGGTTCGTCGCTGAACGGCTGCCGGTCCAGGGAACTGTCGAGCACCGGGATGCCTTCGAGGTGGTTCGACAGTACATGGCGCGCCGGGCGCTTGAAGGTCTGTTCGCCGGGTTGCGGCTTGCGGCGCAGTGCGCCGATCCACAGGCTGGCATCCCCCGTCGCCACCAGCACCGCATCGTCACGCACGGCCAACAGCTCGCCGGGCCGGCCGTGGCGAACGTCCGGATGGGCGTCGTACAGGTAAAACTGTTCGCCGGCCAGGCTTGCGAGCACGCCGGGCTGACCGTCCGCGGCGTCGATGCAACGCTTGATGAAACCGCTGCTGTCGTGCCAGCTGAAGCTGCGATCATCCTGGGTCATGTTCGGTTGCAGGCGCCCGATCACGTCATGGCGGCCATAGTCCAGTGGCACCGGGACGAAACCGCAACGGTATTTTTCCACGACCTCGCGGATGCAACGAATGGCCGCGTCGCTGACCGGACCGTTATACAGCTCCGATTTACGCAGGCCTTTGGGCAGGTCGAATTCCCACGTGGCCCAGACTGGCCCGGCGTCCATTTCCTCCAACGCCTGCAATGCGGTGACCCCCCAGCGTTCGGATTGCCGGGTGATCGCCCAGTCCAGGGCACTGGCACCGCGATCGCCGACAATCCCCGGATGAATGATCACCACCGGGCGCCGTGGGTTGCGCCACAACTGCTCGGGTACGCGGTCCTTGAGAAACGGACAGATCACCAAGTGGGCGCCGCTTTCTTCGATTTGCCGGCAGACCGAGGCCGGATCGGTGAACAGCACGACGCTAGGGCGATAGCCGGCCTCGCGCAGGTCCAGCCAGGCGCGTTGGGTCAGGCCGTTGAAGGCACTCGACAGCAAAATGATCTTCAGTGTGGGCATGAGTCTCTCTTCCGTGAGATGAGCAGGCGCCGGCTCCCGATGAGCCGTCCCTGGCTTGATGGAAGCGCTACATTAGCGACTGGGGGAGGAGCGACAACTGACAGGGATCAAGGTTGTGAGTGCAAGGCAGAATCAGCGGAGGGCAGAAACACGAATCCCGCCACGGGGGCGGGATTCGTTTGCAATCAAAAGGCTCGCGAGGAAGGCGAACTCAATCTCAGGCTGGGAACAGCTCGGACAGTTTCATGGCCAGCATCATGTCGCCTTCGGCGCGCAGCTTGCCACCCATGAACGCTTGCATGCCGTCGGTGCTGCCGTCGACGATGCCTTGCAGGGTTTCGCCATCCATCACCAGGGTGACCTGGGCGTCCGGGTTTTCACCTTCCTGCAGTTCGCAGGTGCTGTCCTTGACGATCAGCGAGAAATGCTTGGATTCATCGATGCGGAAACCGAATACCAGGTCCAGGCCGGCTGCGGCGGCTGGGTTGAACTTGGCTTTCATGGCTTGTACGGCGTCGGCTACGGAGGTCATGGTTTCGATCCTTATTTGGGTGGTACAGCAAGGGTCTACAGTAATCCGGACTCAGCGAAAGGTGATGAGGTCCGGGGCCTTCAACAGTTGCAGGTGGGCATGGCTGTTGAAGGAAGCCAGGGCCACCTCGCGGCCCCTGAATTTCAGGTGGTTGAGCGAGGTGTTGACGATTTGCCAGTTCAGTTCGAAGGCCTGTCGGGCCGGTATCCGGGTGATCAGGTGGAGCAGGGCGGTGATGGTGCCGCCGGAGGTGAACACGGCGATCTTGTGGGTGTTGTCGGCTTGCTCCAGGATGCGCTGCAGGCCGGCCTGGACCCGCTCGACGAACCCCAGCCAGCTTTCGAGACCGGGCGGGTCATACCGGCCGCTCAGCCAGCGCTCGACGATCAGCACGAAGATACGCTGGAATTCGGCGCGGTTCTGCGCGGCGTTGCGCAGGATATGCACCGCCTCGGGTTCCTGGGGGAGCATGTCCGGCAACAGGGCGCGAATGACCGCATCGGCATCGAACTCGTTGAACGCCGGGTCGATTTCCAATTCGGGGACCGGCATGCCGGCGGCGGACATCTGGCCCAGCGCACCGACGGCGGTATCCTGTTGGCGCCGCAGGTCACCGGAGAGGCAGCGGTCGAATACGACACCGAGCTCGGCAAGGTGGTCGCCGAGCACTTGCGCCTGGCGTACGCCATTGGGCGAGAGGACATCGTAGTCGTCCGCACCAAAGGAGGCCTGGCCATGTCGAATCAGATAGATACTGCCCACGTCCGCGTCATCCCGGTACGTTGAAGGTTTGGCGAGGTTATGGGGATGGCGGTGAGCTGTCAATGAAAAAACATACGCTTGTTTGAAATGCCCGTTGCAGCCTTGCCCTGCCTCGCTCGCGTCAAGGTAACCATAGGTTTCTTGGCTGGTCGCGACGCAGGCGCATGGGTATGCTGGGGCTGTCACGCGCCTGCGTTCAGTGGCGCATTGCATTTAAGGAGTTGCTGTGGAGTTTTTCATCGAGTACGCCGGTTTCCTGGCCAAGACCGTGACGCTGGTGATCGCCATCCTGGTGGTGCTGGCCAGTTTTGCTGCGCTGCGCAGCAAGGGGCGGCGCAAGTCGGCCGGCCAGTTGCAGGTGAGCAAACTCAACGATTTCTACAAGGGGTTGCGTGAGCGCCTGGAACAGACGTTGCTGGACAAGGATCAGCTCAAGGCCTTGCGCAAGGCCGAAGGCAAGGCTCAAAAGGCCGG
The DNA here is from genome assembly GCF_900115235.1 of Pseudomonas sp. NFACC24-1. NCBI lineage: Bacteria > Pseudomonadati > Pseudomonadota > Gammaproteobacteria > Pseudomonadales > Pseudomonadaceae > Pseudomonas > Pseudomonas sp. NFACC24-1. The sequence continues at coordinate 93,146 of NZ_FOVS01000018.1, read as the reverse complement.
GAAGAAAAACAAGGACAAGCCGGCGGCCAAGCCCCGGGTGTTCGTGCTGGACTTCGACGGTGACATCAAGGCCTCGGCCACCGAGAGCCTGCGTCATGAAATCACCGCGCTGCTGACCCTGGCGACGCCGAAGGATGAAGTGGTGCTGCGCCTGGAAAGTGGTGGCGGCATGGTCCACAGCTATGGCCTGGCCTCGTCGCAACTGGCGCGGATCCGTCAGGCTGGCGTGCCGCTGACCGTCTGCATCGACAAGGTGGCGGCCAGCGGCGGCTACATGATGGCGTGCATCGGCGAGAAGATCATCAGCGCTCCCTTCGCGATCCTGGGCTCCATCGGCGTCGTCGCGCAATTGCCCAACGTCAACCGTCTGCTGAAGAAACATGACATCGATTTCGAAGTGTTGACGGCCGGTGAGTACAAACGCACGTTGACGGTGTTCGGCGAAAATACCGAGAAGGGCCGGGAGAAGTTCCAGGAAGACCTGGACATCACCCACGAACTGTTCAAGAACTTCGTGTCCAACTATCGCCCGCAACTGGCCATCGATGAAGTGGCGACCGGTGAGGTCTGGCTGGGTGTCGCGGCGCAGGGCAAGGGCTTGGTGGACGAGCTGAAAACCAGCGACGAGTACCTGGCCGAACGGGCCAAGGGTGCCGAGCTGTACTACCTGCACTACGCCGAACGCAAAAGCCTGCAGGAACGCATTGGCATGGCGGCTAGTGGTTCGGTGGATCGCGTGCTGCTCAGTTGGTGGAGCCGCCTGACCCAGCAGCGGTTCTGGTAATCCGCGCAGCCCGCCCCCGCACTGCCCTGTGGGAGCGGGCTTGCTCGCGAAGGCGGTCTGTCTGAATAGATGATGCTGGCTGTGACGCCGCCTTCGCGAGCAAGCCCGCTCCCACAGGGGGCTGGGCCGCCACGGTGGGGACCATCAAATGAAAAAGCCCTGAACCGGCACACCCGGATCAGGGCTTTTTCATGGGGCTGTTTCAGCGACGACGGAACAGTGGCAGCGGTTCGTCAGTGGCAGCCTGGTAGGTCACCGAGAAGTCCTTGAGGCTTTCGAGGGCCTCAAAGGGGTCTTTGTCGGCGCGCAAGGCAAAGGCGTCGAAACCGCAGCGGCGCATGTAGAACAGCTGGTCGCGCAGCACGTCGCCAATCGCCCGCAATTCACCCTTGAAACCATAGCGGTCACGCAGCAGGCGGGCGTTGGAGTAGCTGCGTCCGTCGGTGAAGGCCGGGAAGTTCAGGGCGATGACCTGCAACTGGTTGGCGTCTTCGCCGATTTCTTCCGCTTCCTCGTCGGCGTCCAGCCACACACCCAGGCCGCCGTCGCGGGCCTTGAGGGCATGGGCATGATCGCGCCACAGGGCCAGTGGCACGATCAGGTCGTCGCAGTTGGAGATGCCATCGAGGGTCGCGTCCTTGGGCAACAGGTGCCAGGTTTCGTCGATGACCTCGTTGTTCTTAATGATTCGCTGCATAGACGCGTTCCTTGAAGAGGTCGATGCCAATACGTTGGTAAGTGTCGATGAAGCGCTCGTCCGCGGTACGTTGTTCGATGTACACGTCGATCAGCTTCTCGATCACGTCAGGCATGTCATCCTGGGCAAACGACGGGCCGAGGATCTTGCCCAGGCTGGCGTCGCGGCTGCCGCTGCCGCCCAGGGAGACCTGGTAGAACTCTTCGCCTTTCTTGTCCACGCCCAGGATGCCGATGTGGCCGACGTGGTGGTGACCACAGGCGTTCATGCAGCCGGAAATGTTCAGGTCCAGCTCGCCGATGTCGAACAGGTAGTCCAGGTCATCGAAACGACGCTGGATCGATTCGGCGATAGGGATCGACTTGGCGTTGGCCAGGGAGCAGAAGTCGCCGCCCGGGCAGCAGATCATGTCGGTCAGCAGGCCGATGTTCGGGGTGGCGAAACCTTGTTCGCGCAGCTCGCCCCACAGGGTGAACAACTGGCTCTGTTCAACGTCCGCCAGGATGATGTTCTGCTCGTGGGAGGTGCGCAGCTGGCCGAAACTGTAGCGCTCGGCCAGGTCGGCCACGGCGTCCAGTTGCTTGTCGGTGATGTCGCCCGGTGCCACGCCGGTGGGTTTCAGGGACAGGGTCACCGCGACATAACCCGGCTTCTTGTGGGCCAGGGTGTTGCGGGTGCGCCAGCGGGCGAAGCCCGGGTGTTCCTTGTCCAGGGCTGCCAGTTCGGCGTCCTGATTGCCCAGGGCCTTGTAGTCTGGATCGACGAAATGCTTGGCCACACGATGGACTTCGGCTTCGGTCAGGGTCGTCTGGCCGCCACGCAGGTGAGCCATCTCGGCTTCGACCTTCTCGGCGAACACTTCAGGCGTCAGGGCCTTGACCAGGATCTTGATCCGCGCCTTGTACTTGTTGTCACGACGGCCGTAGCGGTTGTACACCCGCAGGATGGCGTCGAGGTAGCTCAGCAGGTCCTGCCACGGCAGGAACTCGTTGATGAACGCGCCAACCACCGGGGTACGCCCCAGGCCGCCGCCCACGAGCACACGGAAGCCCAGTTCGCCGGCTGCGTTGTAGACCGTCTCCAGGCCGATGTCGTGGACTTCGATGGCCGCACGGTCCGAACTCGAACCGTTGATGGCGATCTTGAACTTGCGCGGCAGGTAGGCGAATTCCGGGTGGAACGTCGTCCACTGGCGAACGATTTCGCACCACGGCCGCGGGTCGATCAACTCGTCGGCCGCGACACCGGCGAACTGGTCGGTGGTGACGTTGCGCAGGCAGTTGCCGCTGGTCTGGATCGCGTGCATCTGCACGGTGGCCAGCTCGGCCAGGATCTCGGGCACATCTTCCAGGGCCGGCCAGTTGTACTGGACGTTCTGCCGGGTACTGATGTGGGCATAGCCCTTGTCATAGTCCCGGGCAATTTGCGCCAGCTTGCGCACCTGGCGTGAAGTCAGCTGGCCATAAGGCACAGCCACGCGCAGCATCGGGGCGAAGCGCTGGATATACAGGCCATTCTGCAAGCGCAGAGGGCGGAATTCTTCTTCGCTCAGCTCGCCTGCCAGATAGCGTCGGGTCTGATCACGGAACTGCTTGACGCGGTCCTCGATGATTCGCTGATCGTACTCGTCATATACGTACATATAAGTCTCGGTCTCAGGCTTGGGCCGATCAGAAACAGCTGCATGTTGGCTCGCTGGAATCGGGTTCTGCCTCGGCAATTCTGCGCGCACGGCCGCGCACTCCTAGAGGAGCCGGTGCAAGATACCTGTTTTGAGTTATGCGCAAAAGTGATGTTTGAGTATATGTAAAGAACCAAATCGACTAATGAGATTGATTATTGCCTAACCCACATTTGTCGTACGGGCAATCATCGTCTTAACTGTGGTCGAGTCCCTATGCAATCACCTACAAAACCGACAAGAGGCGATGCAATGAGCAATCCGACCAAAGCAAGGAAAAGCGACAGTACTGTTGATGCCTGGGCCATTTTGTTTCTGATTATCCTGGTGGTGGGCACCGCAGTGTTCTGGGTCAGTCACCAGTAAACGGTTTATCCCTGGCGATGAAAAACCTGTGGGAGCGAGCTTGCTCGCGATAGCGGTGGTTCAGTCGGATTGATGTCGACTGGTGCACCGTGATCGCGAGCAAGCTCGCTCCCACAGGGTCATATGTTGTGTTGGAGAGCGTTACAACCCCGCCAGATGCACCACCAGCTTGACGATGCCAAACAGCGTCAAGGCGAAAATCACCGTGAACGTGATCCCCAATATCACGAAGTGACTCGGCTTGCCGTGGGTGAAATCCCGGGCGCGGTTCTTGCCACTCTGTACGCCGAAGGCGGCGGCCAGCACGCTGTGCATCATCTGCCACAGGGTCGGCGGCTTGTTGTCGACTGGATCGTCCATAAATCCCTCGTCTGCCATGTGTGTGGGACAAGCATAGACAAAAAAAGATCGCAGGCTTCGCCGGTGCCTACGGGAACACACAAAACCCTGTAGGAACTGGCGAAGCCTGCGATCTTTTAAGGGCGCTTATTTTAAGGGGGCTTAGTTGTCGTAGCCCAGGTTCGGTGCCAGCCAACGCTCCGTCACGCTCAAATCCTGGCCCTTGCGCGCGGTGTAGCTCTGGACCTGGTCCTTGTCGATCTTGCCCACGGCGAAGTATTGCGCCTGGGGATGGGCGAAATACCAGCCGCTGACCGCTGCCGCCGGGAACATGGCGTAGTGTTCGGTGAGGAACACGCCGCTGCGGCCGGCTTTCAGTTCGCTGGCCTCGGGATCGAGCAGGCGGAACAAGGTGGCCTTCTCGGTGTGATCCGGGCAGGCCGGGTAGCCGGGGGCAGGGCGGATGCCGGTGTACTGCTCCTTGATCAGCGCCTCGTTGTCCAGGCTCTCGTCCTGGGCATAACCCCAATGCTCCTTGCGCACCTGCTGGTGCAGCCATTCGGCGCAGGCTTCGGCCAGGCGGTCGGCCAAGGCCTTGACCATGATCGAGTTGTAATCGTCGCCGGCCTCCTGATAGGCCTTGGCGACTTCTTCGGCGCCGATGCCGGCGGTGGTGATGAAGCCGCCGACGTAGTCGGTCACGCCGCTGTCCTTGGGCGCGACGAAGTCGGCCAGGGAAAAGTTCGGCTTGCCGTCGGTCTTGATGATCTGCTGGCGCAAGTGATGCAAGCGCGCCAGTGGCTTGCCATCGTCGCCGTAGACTTCCAGGTCGTCGTCATGCACCTGGTTGGCCGGCCAGAAGCCGAACACGGCGCGGGCGCTGATGAGTTTCTCGTCGATCAGCTTGCGCAGCATCGCCCGGGCATCCGCGTACAGCGCGGTGGCGGCTTCGCCGACCACTTCGTCGGTGAGGATGCGCGGGTATTTGCCGGCCAGGTCCCAGGAGATGAAGAACGGTGTCCAGTCGATGTATTCGGCCAGGACGTTCAAGTCGATGTTGTCCAGCACCTTGGCGCCGGTGAAGGTCGGCTTGACCGGCTGGTAGCTGCTCCAGTCGAACTGTGGCTTCTTGGCCACGGCAGCGGGGTAGCTCAGGCGCTCGGTGCGGGCGCTGCGGTTGGCCGTGCGCTCGCGTACTTCGATGTAGTCCTGGCGGGTTTTCTCGACGAACGCCGGCTTGAGCTCCTTGGACAGCAACTGGGTCGCCACGCCCACGGCGCGGGAGGCGTCGGTGACGTAGATCACCGCGTCGTTGCTGTACTTGGGTTCGATCTTCACCGCCGTGTGGGCCTTGGAGGTGGTGGCGCCACCGATCATCAGCGGCAGATGGAAGTCCTGGCGCTGCATCTCCCGCGCCACATGCACCATCTCATCCAGGGACGGGGTGATCAGGCCGGACAGGCCGATGATGTCGCATTTCTGCTCCTTGGCCACCTGCAGGATCTTCTCCGCTGGCACCATCACGCCCAGGTCGACGATGTCATAGCCGTTGCAACCGAGCACCACGCCGACGATGTTCTTGCCGATGTCGTGGACGTCGCCCTTGACCGTGGCCATCAGGATCTTGCCCTTGGCCTCCGGCTTGTCGCCTTTTTCCGCCTCGATGAACGGAATCAGGTGGGCCACGGCCTGCTTCATCACACGGGCGGACTTGACCACTTGGGGCAGGAACATTTTGCCGGCACCAAACAGGTCGCCGACGATGTTCATGCCAGCCATCAGCGGGCCTTCAATGACCTCGATCGGCCGGGCGAACGACAGTCGCGATTCTTCGGTGTCTTCGACGATGTGGGTGGTAATGCCCTTGACCAGCGCATGCTCCAGGCGCTTGTTCACTTCCCAGCCGCGCCATTCCTCGGTTTCCGCTTCCTTGACGCTGCCGTCGCCCTTGTACTTGTCGGCGATGGCGAGCAGGGCGTCGGTGCCTTCGGGGGTGCGGTTGAGGATCACGTCCTCCACGGCGTCACGCAGTTCCACCGGGATCTGGTCGTAGATCTCCAGTTGGCCGGCGTTGACGATGCCCATGGTCAGGCCCGCGCGGATCGCATACAGCAGGAACACCGAGTGGATCGCCTCGCGCACCGGGTTGTTGCCACGGAACGAGAACGACACGTTGGACACGCCGCCGGAGGTCAGCGCGTACGGCAGTTCGTCGCGGATGTAGGCACAGGCGTTGATGAAGTCCACGGCATAGTTGTTGTGCTCTTCGATACCGGTGGCGACGGCGAAGATGTTCGGGTCGAAGATGATGTCTTCCGGCGGGAAGCCGACTTCATTGACCAGGATGTCGTAGGAGCGCTTGCAGATTTCCTTCTTGCGCGCCTCGGTGTCGGCCTGGCCGGCTTCGTCGAAGGCCATTACCACCACGGCGGCGCCGTAGCGTTTGCACAGTTTGGCGTGGTGGATGAACTGCTCGACGCCTTCCTTCATGCTGATGGAGTTGACGATGCCCTTGCCCTGGATGCACTTGAGGCCGGCTTCGATCACTTCCCACTTGGAGGAGTCGATCATGATCGGCACGCGGGAAATGTCCGGTTCGCCGGCAATCAGATTGAGGAAGGTCACCATGGCCTTCTTCGAATCGAGCATGCCCTCGTCCATGTTGATGTCGATCACCTGGGCGCCGGCCTCGACCTGCTGCAGGGCCACTTCCAGCGCTTCGGTGTAGTTGTCCTCGCGGATCAACCGGGCGAACTTGGCGGAACCGGTGATGTTGGTCCGCTCGCCGACGTTGACGAACAAGGAGCTGCGATCGATGGTGAACGGTTCCAGGCCCGACAGGCGGCAAGCCCTCGGGATCTCTGGAATCTGTCGCGGCGCGTAGCCGGCCACGGCCTTGGCGATGGCTTCGATGTGCGCCGGGGTGGTGCCGCAGCAACCGCCGACAATGTTCAGGAAGCCGCTCTGGGCGAACTCTTCGATGACCTTGGCCGTCTCGGCCGGCAGTTCGTCGTATTCGCCGAACTCGTTGGGCAGGCCGGCGTTGGGGTGGGCCGATACGTGGGTGCTGGCCTTGTTCGACAGCTCTTCCAGGTACGGGCGCAGTTCGCTGGCGCCGAGGGCGCAGTTCAGGCCCACGGAGATCGGCTTGGCGTGGGCCACCGAGTTCCAGAAGGCTTCGGTGGTCTGGCCGGAGAGGGTGCGGCCGGAGGCGTCGGTGATGGTGCCGGAGATCATGATCGGCAGTTCGACGCCCAGTTCTTCGTAGACCCCTTGCACGGCGAAGATCGCCGCCTTGGCGTTCAGCGTGTCGAAGATGGTCTCGATCAGGATCAGGTCGGCGCCGCCTTCGATCAGGCCCTTGGTGGCTTCGGTGTAGTTCTCCACCAGTTCGTCGAAGGTCACGTTGCGGTAGCCGGGGTTGTTTACGTCCGGCGACAGCGAGCAGGTGCGGCTGGTCGGGCCGAGCACGCCGGCGACGAAGCGTGGCTTGTCCGGGGTCTCCAGGGTCTTGGCGTCGGCCACCTGGCGGGCCAGGCGCGCGCCTTCCAGGTTCAGCTCGTAGGCCAGGGCCTGCATACCGTAGTCGGCCTGGGACACCTGGGTGGCGTTGAAGGTGTTGGTTTCCAGGATGTCGGCACCGGCATCCAGGTAGGCCTTTTCGATGGCACCGATCACGTCCGGGCGGCTCAGGACCAGCAGGTCGTTGTTGCCCTTGACGTCGCTCGGCCAGTCGGCAAAACGCTTGCCGCGGTAGTCCTGTTCTTCCAGCTTGTAGCTCTGGATCATCGTGCCCATGCCGCCGTCGAGGATCAGGATGCGTTCCTTGAGGGCTTGCTGGAGAAGATAAAGGCGAGCGCTGCGATCGGACATAGGACTACCTGGAAAAAAAGACCATTACGAAGGCCGGGATGATAGCAAACCTGCGCAGGATTTGATCATGAGGGGCTTTTGCATGAATATCGCTCATGTTTGCAAGGCGATGCTGGCCCGGTAGAATCGCCGGACTATCTCTTAGGGACCCGAGACATGCCGTACCGCGTCTTATTCGGCAGTCTGTTGCTGTCGTTGTCTTTTAGCGCAGCCGCCGGGAATCCCGTTCCGGCGATCTCCTACACCCGCGACATCCAGCCGATCTTCACGGAAAAATGCGTGGCCTGTCATGCCTGCTACGACTCCGCCTGCCAATTGAACCTGGGCAGCGGCGAAGGGGCGGCACGGGGCGCGAGCAAGCTGTCGGTGTATGACGGCGAGCGGCGCCAGGCGGCCGAGCCGACCCGTTTGTTCTACGATGCCTCCGGCCAGCGCGCCTGGCAGCGCAAAGGCTTCTATTCGGTGCTCGACGCCCAAGGCAGCCAGGCGGCGTTGATGGCGCGAATGCTGGAACTGGGGCACCGCACGCCGCTGCAACCCAACGCCAAGCTGCCGGAGGAGATCGTGTTGGGTCTCAATCGAGAGAACAGCTGCGCGATGCCGGATCAATTCGACGAATATGCGGCAGCCCATCCCAGGGAAGGCATGCCGCTGGCGGTCACCGGCCTGACCGACCAGCAATACCAGACCCTGCAGCGCTGGCTGGCCGCCGGCGCCCCCATCGACCAGCAGGCCTTGGCCCCGAGCGCCGCCGAAGCCTTGCAAGTGGTGCAGTGGGAAAACCTGCTCAACGCCCCCGGCGCCCGGGAAAGCCTGGTGGGGCGCTGGTTGTTCGAGCACTGGTTCCTGGCGCATATCTATTTCAAGGACGGCGAGCCGGGGCATTTCTTCCAATGGGTGCGTTCGCGTACGCCCACCGGGCAGCCCATCGACCTGATCAACACCCGCCGCCCGAACGACGATCCCGGCACCCGCGTCTATTATCGGCTCTGGCCGGTGCAAGGGGTGATCGTGCACAAGACCCACATCACCTACGGCTTGAGCGCGGCGAAGATGGCGCGGATCAAGAGCCTGTTCTACAGCGGCAAGTGGCAGGTCACCGCGTTGCCGGGGTACGGTCCGGAGCGCCGGGCCAACCCGTTTTCCACCTTCGAAGCGATTCCGGCCCAGGCCCGCTACCAATTCATGCTCGATAACGCCGAGTATTTCGTGCGGACGTTCATTCGCGGGCCGGTGTGCCGGGGCCAGATCGCCACGGACGTGATCCGTGACAATTTCTGGGCGCTGTTCCAGGCCCCTGAACACGATCTGTACATCACCGATCCGAACTACCGCGGCCAGGCCACACCGCTGTTGGCGATGCCGGGGCAGAACGACGATGTGGGCAGCGTCCTCAGCCTGTGGCTCGATTACCGTGACAAGCGCAACGAGTACGAGGCCTTGCGCCGCGACAACTATGCCGAGCTGCCGGCTCCGAGCTGGTCGACGCTGTGGGCCGGCAACGACAACGCGCTGCTGAGCATTTTCCGGCATTTCGACAGCGCTTCGGTCACCAAGGGGCTGATCGGGGAGGTGCCGCAGACGATGTGGCTGTTCGACTTCCCGTTACTGGAGCGTACCTATTATCAGTTGGCGGTGAATTTCGACGTGTTCGGCAACGTCTCCCACCAGGCCCAGACCCGGTTGTATTTCGATTTGATCCGCAACGGTGCGGAGCAGAACTTCCTGCGCCTGATGCCGGCCGACTCCCGGGAAGGCTACCTCGACGACTGGTACCAGGCCGGTGGCAAATTCAAGATGTGGCTCGATTATGAGGCCATCGACAATGACAAACCGACCGCCCTCAAGCTTGACGAGCGCGATCCCAAGGGTGATTTCGCCCAGCAACTGCTGACCCGTTATGGCGAGCTGAACGCGCACCCCGATCCGATCAACCGTTGCGACGGTGCCTACTGCTCGCGCCCGAACATCGACCCTGCGCTGCAAAACGCCGAGCAGGCCCTCAGTCGGCTGGTGTCGCGACCGGCGGCGGGGCTCAAGGTGATCGACCAACTGCCGGAAGCGACCCTGTTGCGCATCGAAACCGCCAGCGGCCAACGTGAGGTCTACAGCCTGCTGCGCAACCGGGCCCACAGCAACGTGGCGTTCCTGCTGGGCGAGGAGACGCGCTATCAGCCGGGGCTGGACACGCTGACGGTCTACCCGGGCGTGCTCAGCAGCTATCCGAACTTCATGTTCAACATTCCGGCCGGGCAAGTGCCGGCATTTGTCGAGGCCATGGAACGTGCCCAGGATGAGCCGGCGTTCGAGCGGATCGTCGAGCGCTGGGGGATTCGCCGCAGTCACCCGCAGTTCTGGTATTACTTCCATGACCTGAGCCAGTACATCCAGGAAACGGAGCCCGTGGAAAGCGGTGTGCTGGACATGAATCGCTACCAGAACCTCTGATAGGCCTGTCCGGCGGCAAACCCCGTGCCGTCGGACGCTTTCCTGACAAAAATACTAGGACTTTGTCCGGCGCGATGATTGGCGTAAACTGCCGTCAAGCCTGCGAGGAGTTTCCATGACCGCCATTACCATTACCGATGCCGCCCACGATTACCTGGCCGACCTGCTGTCCAAGCAGAACACCCCGGGGATCGGGATCCGCATCTTCATCACCCAGCCCGGCACCCAGTACGCAGAGACGTGCATTGCCTACTGCAAGCCGGGAGAAGAAAAACCCGAAGACACCGCGTTGGGGCTCAAGAGCTTCACCGCGTACATCGACTCGTTCAGCGAAGCCTTCCTGGACGATGCGGTGGTCGACTACGCCACCGACCGCATGGGCGGCCAGCTGACCATCAAGGCACCGAACGCCAAGGTGCCGATGGTCAATGCCGACAGCCCGGTCAACGAGCGCATCAATTACTACCTGCAAACCGAGATCAACCCGGGGCTGGCCAGCCACGGCGGCCAGGTTTCGTTGATCGACGTGGTGGAAGACGGCATCGCCGTGCTCCAGTTCGGCGGCGGCTGCCAGGGCTGCGGCCAGGCTGACGTGACCTTGAAGGAAGGCATCGAGCGCACCTTGCTCGAGCGCATTCCGGAGCTCAAGGGCGTGCGTGACGTGACCGACCATACGCAGAAAGAAAACGCCTACTACTGATAGGTGTTCGCTGCGGATAGTGTGTGGCGAGGGAGCAATCTCCCTCGCCACACTGGTTTCAGTCGTCAGCCTGTATCCACCCCCCCTGTGGGAGCGAGCTTGCTCGCGATAGCGGTGGGTCAGCCTGCGATGATGTTGAATGTGCCGTCGTTATCGCGAGCAAGCTCGCTCCCACAGGGATCGGGGTTGGCTCTTGCCGATTGCCTCAGGGCCGGTAGAGATGCGCATGTCCGGCGCTGTACAGCGACGATTCGCTGAACACGTCATTGCCCAGCACACGCCCCACCAGGATCAGCGCCGTCCGGCGGAAACCCTTGGCTTGCACCTTCTCGGCAATATCTGCCAGCGTCCCCATCACCCAATCCTGATCCGGCCATGTCGCCCGGTGGATCACCGCAATCGGGCAATCCGCGCCGTAGTGGGGCCGCAGTTCGTCGACGATTTTTTCCAGGTGATTGACCCCCAGGTGAATCGCCATGGTCGCCCCGTGCTGTGCCAGGTTGCCCAGTTCTTCCCCAGCGGGCATCGGGGATTTATCGGCGTAACGGGTGAGGATCAGGCTCTGGGAGATGTCCGGCAAGGTCAGTTCGGCACCCAGCAGGGCGGCGCAGGCTGAGGTCGCGGTCACGCCCGGGATGATTTCGAAAGGGATGTCCAGTTCCCGCAGGCAACGAATCTGTTCGCCGATGGCGCCGTACAGGCTCGGGTCGCCGGAGTGCACCCGGGCCACGTCCTGGCCCTTGAGATGGGCGCTGTTGATCAATTCGATGATCTGTTCCAGATGCAGCTCGGCGCTGTTGATCACCTGTTCGGCACAATGGCCTTCGAGGACGGCGGTCGGCACCAGCGAGCCGGCGTAGATGATCACCGCGCACTGGCGGATCAGTCGCTGGCCTTTGACCGTGATGAGGTCCGGGTCGCCGGGGCCGGCGCCGATGAAGTACACGGTCATGACCGGCTCCTGTGGAAGGTGGGTGAGCGTCGCCCAGATGAAGATCGCTCATGATCCTGGGCGGCGATTATCGGGATTTACGCCACGACCGCCAATGCCAACGTGCTCATGGGGCCTGTTTGGCGGGGAATCAGCAGCGTTGCGGGTGTCGTGCCCAATTGGTCGGCCAAGGCCAGGGCGGCGCTTTCGGCGATGCCGTAGCAACCGGTTCGCGCGAAGGCGATCTCGGAGCGATGACTAAGCCGCTGTTCGTAACCGACCAACTGTCCGGCACTGAAACAGGTCAGCGGCAGGGCCAGTTGCCCGGCCAGTTCCAGCAGCCCGGGCTCGTCACGCTTGAGGTCGATACTGGCCAGGGCCCGGACCTGGTGAAGTTCGATGCCGTGGGCCAGCAACGTCTGGTCGAGCAAGGCCCGCAGCGTGCTGGCCGGGCAACCGCGTTGGCAACCGAGGCCGATCACCAGCATCGCCCCAGTGTTCATGCGTCGTGGTGGGCTTGACCGTCACGGCGAAACAGCCAGGCGCTGATCAGGCCCAGGGCCAGCCAGAAGGCGACGTTCGTCACCTGCGAGGCGATCTTGAACTGGCTTTCCAGCGCTTCGGGCGCCAGCATCGAGTGGACTTCGGGCTGCGGCGCACCGATGAGGTGGGGCACCAGCAACGTCGCCACGCCCAGCAGCTTGAGCAGCCAGTGCCGGCCGAAGGCGATCAGGGCAATGCCCACCGCCGTGGACGCCGCGGTGCCGATCCACCACATCTGCCGCTGGGCCAGGTCGGCCGCTGCGGTGCCGGGCAATTCCGGGGGCAGGCCGAGGGTGGGTGCCAGGACGAAAGTGGCATAACCGGCCAGGCCCCAGAGCAGGCCCTGGGAGGTGCGAGTCGGTGCGCGCAAGGTGTACAGGCCCGCCAGCATCAGGGCAAAACCCACGGCGACCACCAGGTTACCGCCGGTGGTGGACAGCACGCGCTGCCAGCCATCTTCCGGTTCCCAGGCCTCGGCATCATGGGTGTGGGCCACACCGTCGGTGTGCTCATGGACCTCGGTCGCCGGGGCCTTCTCGAAGGTTTCCGCCTGGAGAATCAGCGGCGATACCCAGAAACTCTGCAACAGGGTCAGCAGCAGGGCGGCCAGCAAGCCACTGAAGCCGGCGGTCTGCGCGATACGCTTGATCATGTCGTCAGTTCTCAATGGCACGGGAAGGCGGCGCTGTGGCGGGTATCGTGGGCGGCGTTGTGCACCGCTTCGATGTGGGAGAAACCGGCGAAATAGACCAGCCCCGCGCCCAGGATCGAAGCCAGGATCGCGGCGCTCAGGCGTTGGCTCAGGGTGGTGGTGCTGCTGGCGGTGCGGGCGGTGCTGCTGATGGTCGACATGGCGCTTCCCTCTGTTTTTGTTCCGTGGGGATGCGAGCGCAATGAGACCCCGGGCGAAAGACCGCCAAGGTTCGAACAGCGCCCGCCCACCGCGGGTTTGTTGATGCTTTGAGTCATGGGCCGGTCTCCGGGCTCGCGAGGGGCAGGGGCTGAGCCTTGCCTGCAAGCGTCACCTTCCCATGTCCGGGGACACAGTGGTTCAGACGCTTCGCTCGCTTACCGTTGCGGGGGCAGCACCGGACTGACGTGGCTTTGGAGTAAAGCACACGATTCACCGGTTTCCCGTTTCACCCTGTGAAGGGCACCCGTAACTAGGCGCACAGGAGAGCATGGGTGGGGCGGGGCCGTCAATGCACAGGGGGCCGCTGCGCAGCCCATCGCGAGCAAGGACACCGCAGAACTTACTTGCGGAGATTGACCCGCCCCCACACCCTGCGTAGCCTTGCGCCTTCGAGGTTCTTCGGCCTGTGCCGAAGCTAAGAAGGGAACGCGGTCCAAGCCGCGGCTGCCCCCGCAACTGTGAACGGTGAGGTTTCTGCAAGGCCACTGTGCATGCCCTTTTACCAAAGGCGCACGGGAAGGCGCAGCCATTGCCAGTCGAAAGACTGGCCCGCCGTCAGCCAGGAGACCTGCCTCGAGACAGATTCTCACTACAACCGGGCGGGGTGATCCGGTGGCGAAATCTTCCGTGCACACCTGTGCCCGCGGTTGTCGTCCCGTTTGCCCGCCACCTTGCCAAAGGGCATCCGATGAAAACACTGGCCAAACTCCCCGTCACCATCGTCACCGGCTTTCTCGGCTCGGGTAAGACCACCTTGCTGCGGCACATGCTCGACAACGCCCAAGGCCGGCGCATCGCCGTGATCGTCAACGAGTTTGGCGAGCTGGGTATCGACGGCGAGATCCTCAAGCAGTGCGCCATCGGTTGCACCGAAGAAGAGGCCAACGGCCGCGTCTATGAACTGGCCAACGGCTGCCTGTGCTGCACGGTGCAGGAAGAATTCTTCCCTGTGATGCGAGAGCTGGTGGCCCGGCGTGGCGACCTCGACCATATCCTGATCGAAACCTCCGGCCTGGCCTTGCCCAAGCCACTGGTCCAGGCTTTCCAATGGCCGGAAATCCGCAGCGCCTGCACGGTCGATGCGGTGATCACCGTGGTCGACAGCCCAGCCGTGGCCGCCGGCACCTTCGCCGCCTTCCCCGACCAGGTCGATGCCCAGCGCAAACTCGACCCGAACCTGGATCACGAATCGCCGTTGCACGAGCTGTTCGCCGACCAACTGGCGAGTGCTGACCTGGTGATCCTCAACAAGGCTGACCTGATCAGCCCTGAAGACTTGGCCAAAGTTCGCCTGGAAGTCGCCGAAGAGCTGCCGCCGGCGGTCAAGGTCATCGAAGCCAGCAGCGGTCGCCTGCCGCTGGACGTGTTGATCGGCCTGGGCGCCGGTTCCGAAGAGCACATCGACGGCCGCCACAGCCATCACGACCATCACCACGATGGCGACGATGACGACCACGATCATGACGCCTTCGATTCCATCTCCATCGAGCTGCCCCAGGCCGACGAAAGCCTGTTGCTGGACGCGCTGACGCAACTGGTGGTCCAGCACGGTGTACTGCGGGTCAAGGGTTTCGCGGCGATCCCGAACAAGCCGATGCGCCTGCTGATCCAAGGCGTTGGCACGCGTTTCGATAAACATTTCGACCGCCAGTGGGGCGCCGAGGAAGCGCGGGTCACCCGTCTGGTGCTGATCGGCCAGGCGCTGGACGCTGCGCTGCTTGAAGCGCAGTTGCGCGCCGCCCTCAGCGCCTAAGCCATGCACCTGCTCAGGACTCAGCCCGGCGGTTTCGTGTCGGATGACAACATTGCCGACCTGGGGCAAACCCCCGCCGAACTGGTGATCCTGTGCAGCGGCGATTCCAGCCTGGCACTGCTGGCCGAAGCGGCGAAGCAGTTGCCGGGCGATTATCCGGAGTTTCGCCTCGCCAATCCGATGCAGGTGCAGAACCACGCCTCGGTGGATCTGTATTTCGAAGGCGTGCTGCGCCACGCCAAGGTCATCCTGTTGTCGCTGCACGGCGGCATCGGTTATTGGCGCTATGGCGTTGAACGCCTGGTGGAGCTGGCCGGGCGCGGGGTGAAGCTGATCCTGGTGCCGGGGGACGATCGTCCGGACCCGGAACTCAGTGACCTGAGCAACGTGGCCGTCGAAGACCGTGATCGGCTCTGGCAGTTCTTGCGCCAGGGCGGCCTGGGCAATGCCCTGGACCTGTTTCACAACCTTGGCAGTCAATGGTTCGGCCGCGATTATCCGTGGGCCGAGCCGCAGACCCTGCCGCGCACGGCGATCTATCACCCGGAAAAAACCAGCGCCAGCCTCGGCGATTGGCAAGCCGAGTGGAGCGCCGGGCAACCGGTGGCGGCGGTGCTGTTTTATCGTTCCCACTTGCAAGCGGCGAACACCGCGTTCATCGATGTGTTTTGCCAGCGCCTGCGAGCGGCGGGGCTCAATCCGTTGCCGATTGCCGTGGCCAGCCTCAAGGAGCCCGGTTGCCTGGCGCTGGTCGAAGACTGGCTGGACGAGGTGGAGGCCGGGGTGATCCTCAATACCACCGGCTTCGCTCAATCCAGCCCTGAAGCCCCGCACTTGCGACCGTTTCGCCGCAACATCCCGGTGATCCAGGCGATCTGCGCCCAGGACAACGAACCGGGCTGGCGCGCCAGCGAGCAGGGCCTGGGCCCGCGGGACTTGGCGATGCACATTGCCTTGCCGGAGCTGGATGGCCGGATCATCAGCCGCCCCATCAGTTTCAAGGACCTGGC
The DNA here is from genome assembly GCF_900115235.1 of Pseudomonas sp. NFACC24-1. Classification (NCBI taxonomy): domain Bacteria; kingdom Pseudomonadati; phylum Pseudomonadota; class Gammaproteobacteria; order Pseudomonadales; family Pseudomonadaceae; genus Pseudomonas; species Pseudomonas sp. NFACC24-1. Next base: position 77,108 of record NZ_FOVS01000018.1, on the reverse strand, counting down.
CTGGCGCAGTGAGCGCAGCCAGAGCGACGTGGTCTGCTACCGCGCCGTACCCGAACGCATGGATTTTGTCGCCGAGCTGGCCCGACGTTGGACCACCCTGGCGCGCCTGCCCAATGGGCAGAAGCGTGTGGCGCTGATCCTCGCCAACTACCCGACCCGGGACGGACGTATCGGCAACGGCGTCGGCCTGGATACGCCGGCGGCGGCCTTAAATATCCTGCGGGCCATGCAGGCCGAGGGCTATCCACTGCCGGCCGAACTGCCGGCGAGCGGCACTGCGTTGATCCGGCAATTGCTCGGCGGCGTCAGTAACGACCTGGACAGCCTTGACCTGCGGCCATGCCACCAAAGCCTGGCCCTGGATGCCTACCTGGCCATGTTCGACGCGCTGCCCGAGGCCAATCGCCAAGCGGTGCTGGCGCGTTGGGGCTCGCCCGAGCAGGACCCGATGTTCCGCGACGGCCGCCTGATGGTCGCCGGCCTGCGCCTGGGCCTGACCTTCGTCGGCATCCAGCCGGCCCGGGGTTATCAGGTCGACCCGAGTGCGGTGTACCACGACCCGGACCTGGTGCCGCCCCACGGTTACCTGGCGTTTTATTTCTGGTTGCGCCACACCTATGGCGTCCACGGGGTGATCCACGTCGGCAAGCACGGCAACCTCGAGTGGCTGCCAGGCAAAGGTGTCGGGCTCTCGGAAAATTGCTGGCCGGACGTGCTGTTGGGGCCACTGCCGAATATCTACCCGTTCATCGTCAACGACCCGGGCGAGGGCGCCCAGGCCAAGCGTCGCACCCAGGCGGTGATCATCGACCACTTGATGCCGCCGCTGACCCGGGCCGAAACCTATGGGCCGCTGCGTAACCTGGAGTTATTGGCGGACGAATACTACGAGGCGCAATTGCTCGATCCGCGTCGCGCCCGGGAACTGCAACGGGACATCCTCAACCTGGTGCGCGAGACGAACATCGACCGCGAGCTGCAACTGGATGCCGGCCTCGACAGCGATGCTGACGCCGCGATCTGGCTGCCACGCCTGGATACGTACCTGTGCGACTTGAAGGAGTCGCAAATCCGTGACGGCTTGCACATTTTCGGTGAGTCGCCCAGCGGGCGGCTGCGTATCGACACGTTGCTGGCGTTGCTGCGCATTCCCCGGGGCGATGGCAAGGGTGCGCAGTCGAGCCTGCTGCGGGCGCTGGCGAAGGCGTTCGGGCTGGGCTTCGATCCGCTGGATTGTGCCTTGGCCGAACCTTGGACGGGCGACTGTCCCGAGGCGTTGCGCCGGGTCAGCGCCGAACCTTGGCGCAGCGCCGGCGATACTCGCGAGCGCCTGGAGCTGTTCGCCGTGCAGTTGATCGAGCAGGCGTTGGACGGCGCGGTCGAGCAGCTCGACGCGCCGGGCTGGGAGGTGGTGGGTGGCATCATTGAAAACCTGCGAGCCGTCGTGGCGCCGCGCCTGGACGCCTGCGGTCCGGCGGAAATGCGTGGCCTGCTCGATGCCTTGAGCGGGCGCTTCGTACCGGCCGGCCCCAGCGGCGCGCCAAGTCGCGGACGCCTCGACGTGTTGCCCACCGGGCGCAATTTCTTCTCGGTGGACGTGCGCAACCTGCCCACCACCACGGCGTGGCGCATCGGTTTCCAGTCGGCGAACCTGATCCTTGAGCGGCACTTGCAGGACCATGGCGATCACCTGCGCCAGCTCGGTCTGTCGGTGTGGGGCACCGCCACCATGCGCACCGGCGGCGACGATATCGCCCAGGCCATGGCCTTGATGGGCGTGCGTCCGGTGTGGGCCACGGGTAGCCAGCGGGTCGATGATTTCGAGATACTGCCGTTGAGCCTGCTGGACCGGCCGCGGGTCGATGTGACGCTGCGGGTGTCCGGGTTCTTCCGGGACGCCTTCGCCAACCTGATCCGCCTGTTCGATGCCGCCGTGCAGGCCGTCGCCGCCCTCGATGAACCGGACGACCTGAACCCCTTGGCGGCCAAGGTGCGCAGCGAGCGCGAAGCCTTGCTGGCATCGGGCCTTGAGCCTCAAGACGCGGCGCGCCAGGCCGGCTGGCGGATTTTCGGTGCCAAGCCTGGTGCCTATGGCGCGGGCGTGCAGGGGGCGATCGACGGTCGCTTGTGGCAGAGCCGCGAAGACTTGGCCGAGGTGTACCTGAACTGGGGTGGTTATGCCTACGGCGCCAGCGATGAAGGCACCGCCGCTCGCGAACCGTTCTCCCGGCGCTTGAGCCAGGTGCAGGCGGTGTTGCAGAACCAGGACAACCGCGAGCACGACCTGCTTGATTCCAACGACTATTACCAGTTCCAGGGCGGCATGCTGGCGGCGGTCGAGACCCTCGGTGGAGTCGCCGCGGCCAGTTACCATGGCGACCACAGCCTGCCGGACTTGCCCAGGATTCGCACCCTGAAGGAAGAACTCAACCGCGTCATCCGCTCCCGTGCGGCCAATCCGAAGTGGATCGACGGCGTGAAGCGGCACGGCTATAAAGGCGCGTTCGAGCTGGCCGCGACGGTGGACAACCTGTTCGCCTTCGACGCCACCACGCAACTGATCGACGACCACCAGTACGCCTTGCTGGCCGATGCCTACCTGCTCGATCCGGACACCCGGGACTTCGTCCGCCAGCACAACCCCGACGCCCTGCGGGACATGACCGAGCGCATGCTCGAAGCGCAGCAGCGGGGGATGTGGCAGGAACCGGGGGAGTATCGCGAGGCGCTGGAGAATTTGTTGTTGGACATTGAGGAAGATGGTTGACATGCATAATCAGCAGGTCAGACACCGTCCCTGTGGTGAGGGGATTTATCCCCGCTGGGTTGCGAAGCGACCCTAACCCCAAACACCTCGGTGTATCAGGTAGATTGAGTTGACTCACTTGGGGCTGCTTCGCAGCCCAGCGGGGATAAATCCCCTCGCCACAAGTACTCTGTTCATATTGACGCTATCGACCACCCTTGAGAATTAGATATGACCCAACCCCATTTCCCACTCTCCGCCGTGGTCGGCGCCGATGACCTGAAACTGGCCCTGTGCCTGGCCGCCATCGATCCGAAAATCGGCGGTGTGCTGATCGAAGGCCCACGGGGCATGGCCAAGTCCACCTTGGCCCGGGGCCTGGCGGACCTGCTGGCCAGCGGTCAGTTCGTCACCTTGCCCCTCGGTGCCACCGAAGAGCGGCTGGTGGGCACCCTCGATCTGGATGTGGCCCTGGGAGAGGGGCGCGCGCAATTTTCTCCCGGCGTGCTGGCCAAAGCCGATGGTGGCGTGCTGTATGTCGATGAAGTGAACCTGCTGCCCGATCACCTGGTGGACCTGCTGCTCGATGTGGCCGCCAGTGGCACCAACCTGATCGAGCGCGACGGCATTTCCCATCGGCATCCAGCGCGCTTTGTGCTGATCGGCACCATGAACCCGGAAGAGGGCGAGCTGCGCCCGCAGTTGCTCGACCGTTTCGGCCTGAACGTCGCCCTCGATGGTCACACCGCCCCGGCTGAACGCGGCCAGATCATCCGGCGGCGGTTGGATTTCGACAGCGATCCGCTGGCGTTCTGCACGGAGTGGGATATGGCCCAGCAGCAGTTGCGCGAACGTTGCCAGCGGGCGCGTGACCGTTTGGCTGGGATCGCCTTGGATGATGCGACGCTGGCGCAGATCACCGAGCGCTGTTTTGCCGCCGGGGTCGATGGCTTGCGCGCCGACCTGGTCTGGCTGCGGGCGGCCCGGGCCCATGCGGCCTGGCGAGACGCTGCTGCGATTGCCGATGAGGACATCGATGCGGTCGCCGAATTTGCCTTGCGGCATCGGCGGCGCGGGCATTCGGCACCGGCGTCGTCCCAGGCGCCACAAACGGCTGCGAATGAAACGGCCAAGCCCAACGAAGGCCAAGGCCAGTGGGGCGACCTGCCGGCTCGGGCACTGCCGACCGGTGCCCGACGTGACGTGCCGAGCTGGCCAAAAAAGCCCTAGGCATTCGCCCTCGTTCAACGGCGGGGGCGAATGCCAGACCCCGTGCAGGACAATTGGAGCAAGGACGCCAGGGCCGCAGCAAAGCCGCGGCCAGCGGTGCGGTGAACTGGCCGGGAACGTTACTCAATGGCCGGCCACACCGGCATGCAGACTTGCGCTGGCACGCTCGGCATCGGGCGCCCCATGAGCTGTGGCTGGTCATCGTCGATGCGTCGGCCTCGACCCGTCGTCATCGCGCCTTGAGTGACGGCAAAGGCTTGTTGGCGCAATTGTTCGACGACGCCTACCGGCAACGGGCCCGCCTGGCGCTGTTGACGGCCAGCGGCACGCAGCCGAACTGGCAGGTGCAAGGGCTCAAGGCCTCGGCGGGCCTGCGGGACTGGCTCGATGGCCTGGGCGCCGGTGGCGGAACGCCGTTGCTGGCGGCGCTGGACGAGGCCGGGCGCTGGCTGGTTGCGCGGCGCAGGCGTTACCCGGCGGAGCAGCAGCGGGTGTTGGTGATGACCGACGGACGAGTCAAGGAGGGACTGTCACTGCCCTCCCTGGATTGCCCGTGCCTGTTGATCAACATCGAGCGCGGCCCGATCCGCCTGGGCCGGGCCCGGCAGTTGGCGGGGCAGTTGCAGGCTGAGTATCGGCATATCGATGAGGCTGATTGAAAGGTTCTGTGACTGTCAGGGCCCCATCGCGAGCAAGCTCGCTCCCACAGTGTTTTGTGTGTTCATGATTGATGTATTCCCGGCCCTGTGTGGGAGCGAGCTTGCTCGCGATGGCATCCCCTCGGTTCCAATGACCTGCCCACCTGACCCGCATCACTGCACTATGCTCAAGCAGCCCTCACAGGAGTGAACCATGCGCGTACTCGTCACCAACGCCCAGGACGATTTTCGGGTCAAGGCCTATGCCGGCACCAACGGCGTGCTGCTCGCCATGGACCTGGCCGAACCCCGGCGCAAGGGCTTGCTGGGTTTTGCCATCGAGAAACAGCAGGGGGACAAGCCCTGGCTGTTCCTGTTCAACAGCCTGACGTTCCCCGACAAGACCCACACCTTTCCCCAATTCCACGCCACCCCCAGCGACAAGGCACCCCTGCAGAAATTTCGCTGGGCCGATTACGCCGTCAACCCCGGCGTGACGATCCACTATCGCGTGCACCTGGCCTATGGCAGCCCCGATGCACCGCAATTGGGCGAATCCCTGGCCGTCACCGTCACCAGCGACGACGGGCAGCCGGCCGACCAGCGGGTCATCTTCAACCGTGCCGTGGCCGCCAGTCAGGCGTTCCAGCGCAAGTTTCCCGAAGTGGACGCGCTGCTCAATGCCAACAAGCACCTGTCCATCGATGACTGGCCCGACGCACCACGTCGCTGGTTGGAAAACGGCTTGCTGGGTCGCTTGACCGGTTTCATCGACCGGGCGCTGGATGCCCGCTGGGCCTTGGACGTCGCCATTTATGAATACGAATTGCCGGTGATCGTCGACGCGGTGACTGCCGCTCATGCTCGCGGCGCCCAGGTGCGGGTGCTGTATCACGCCGAGCCGGGAGACGACACCACGGCGCGCAACGAAGCCAGCCTCGAAAACATGCCGGCGGCCAACAAGCGTGGGCGGATCACCCACAATATTTTCCATAACAAGTTCATTGTGCTGAGCAAGGTAGAGGTCAACGGCTCATTGCACCCTGAAGCCGTGCTGTGCGGCAGCACCAACTTCACGGCCAACGGTGTCTACCGCCAGGCCAACGTCGTGCATGTGCTGGATGACCCGCGGATCAGCAGCAGCTATTCCCAGGTATTCGAGCAAATCTGGGCAACGCCCCAGGATGTCGATGTCACTCGCCAGTGGCTGACCCTGAACAATGCCATGGCCCCGCAAGAAGCGTTGTTCGCCGGGTTCTCGCCACGCACCGGGGAGGGCGATCTGGATCGCTTCGTCGACATCATCAAGGGGGCGCGAAAGGACCTGTTGTTCGTCACCGCCTTTGTGTTGCCCGACCGCATCCTCGACGCCTTGCTCGGCCAGCCCAATGACGACGTGTTGCGCTACGGCCTGCAAAACACCAAGAGCCGCATCACCGGTTTTCATGCCGACCGCACCGCCGAATTCGCCGCCACCGCGTTGCTCAACACCGGTCTGGAGGGCTGGCTGCGGGAAAACATGAAAGGCCAGAAGGGCAATCTACTGGTGCACACCAAAGCCATCGTCACCGACTTCACCAGTGACACACCGACCATCCTCAGCGGCAGCCACAACCTCAGCGCCGCCGCCAGCAGCGGCAACGACGAGAACTACCTGATCATTCAGGGCAATACCGACCTGGCCGACCGCTACGGGCTGGAACTGCTGCGTTTCTATGAGCATTACCGCTTTCGCTACTTCGCGAAAAAACTCGCCCTCAAGCAGGTCAAGCCACTGGCGGTGGATGACAGCTGGAGTGATGACTATTACCGCGAGGGGGATTTGCGGATGTTGTCCAGGGTGAGGTTTTGCGGGCGTTAGGCGCAGTAGATGATCGGGTGATAGCATAGAGCCACCTATCAGCCAGGAAGCTGTCATGAACCTCTGTCACGGAACGTCCGCTTTACTTCGCACCTGTGTCGCGATCCTGTTGTTGGCCCTGGGCACTTCGGCCCTTGCCGCCAATCAACCGTGTTCCGGCCGCAAGGGCGGGATCGCCGGGTGTGACGGAGATACCTTCCTCTGCAATGACGGCTCCATCAGCGCTTCGAAGAAGTCCTGTTCCGCTGTGCTGGGGCTTCGGAACGAGGCGCGCCCGCAGTCGCTGCTCAAGTCCGCCGACGGTTGCCAGTGCGGCAGTGGCAATTACTGCGTCGGCCCCCGGGGCGGGGTCTATTGCCTCACGCCTGGCGGCAGCAAGAGCTACAAGCGCAAATAGACCAGGCACACTGCCGAACAATTGTGGGAGCGAGCTTGCTCGCGATAGCGTCAGGTCAGTCAACACCAACATTGACTGATACACCGCTATTGCGAGCAAGCTCGCTCCCGCGGGTATCCATTTATAACTCCAGGTGGCTCCGTTTCAGTGCGCCAGGTGCGCCGAGTACCCGGCATGGGGCCTTGTTACCCGCTCGCCGTGGCCAACGGTAGCAATCTCGGCACGATTCCAAGCACCCATCCATTGCCTCTGTTTTTCCCATCTCCCTGATTTCCCTGACTTTCCATTTTTCTCACCCATGCGCCCCAAGCCTGTGGCACACTTTCTGCTGTCTATTCCGTTGTTACATACCATGTTCCGGTATAGCGGAATAAACTCACTCTGGAGTGCTTGCCATGCAACGCCGACCTTCCTTGTTCAAAACATGTGTTTTTCTCTTCGCGGCCACGGTGGCTGCCGTGGGTGTCGCCCAGGCGGCCGACAGCAAGCTGGACAGCGTGCTGCAGCGGGGGAAATTGATCGTGGGCACGGGCAGTACCAATGCGCCGTGGCACTTCCAGGGAGCGGATGGCAAGTTGCAGGGCTTTGATATCGATATCGCGCGCATGGTCGCCAAGGGCCTGTTCAATGACCCGGAGAAAGTCGAGTTCGTGGTGCAGTCGTCCGATGCGCGGATCCCCAATCTGCTGACCGACAAGGTCGACATGAGCTGCCAGTTCATCACCGTCACTGCCAGCCGCGCCCAGCAAGTGGCGTTCACCCTGCCGTACTACCGCGAAGGCGTGGGCCTGCTGCTGCCGGCCAACAGCAAGTACAAGGAAATCGAAGACCTCAAGGCCGCGGGCGATGACGTCACCGTGGCGGTGCTGCAGAACGTCTACGCCGAAGAATTGGTGCACCAGGCGCTGCCCAAGGCCAAGGTCGACCAGTACGACAGCGTCGATTTGATGTACCAGGCGGTGAACTCCGGTCGCGCCGATGCCGCCGCCACCGACCAGTCCTCGGTCAAGTACCTGATGGTGCAGAACCCTGGGCGCTACCGCAGCCCGGCTTATGCCTGGAGCCCGCAAACCTACGCCTGTGCGGTCAAGCGCGGCGACCAGGACTGGCTGAACTTCGTCAACACCACCTTGCATGAAGCCATGACCGGCGTGGAATTTCCTACCTATGCGGCGTCGTTCAAGCAGTGGTTCGGCGTCGAGCTGCCGTCGCCGGCGATTGGTTTCCCCGTTGAATTCAAATGACCCTGTGAGCCCGGGGCGCCCCTTGCGGGCGCTTCGTTGAAGGTACTGTCGACCATGAATTATCAGTTGAACTTTGCTGCCGTCTGGCGCGATTTCGACACCTTGCTGGCGGGGCTGGGCCTGGGGCTTTCCCTGGCGCTGGTGTCGATCGCCATCGGTTGCGTGATCGGCCTGGCCATGGCGTTCGCGCTGCTGAGCAAGCACCGGGTTCTGCGGGTGCTGGCGTCGGTGTATGTCACGGTGATCCGCAATACGCCGATCCTGGTGCTGATCCTGTTGATCTACTTCGCCTTGCCGAGCCTGGGCATCCGCCTGGACAAGCTGCCGTCGTTCGTCATCACCCTCTCGCTGTACGCCGGGGCCTACCTGACCGAAGTGTTCCGCGGCGGGCTGTTGAGCATTCACAAGGGGCAGCGGGAAGCGGGGCTGGCCATCGGCCTGGGCGAGTGGCAGGTGAAAGCCTACGTCACCGTGCCGGTGATGCTGCGCAACGTGTTGCCGGCCTTGTCGAACAACTTCATTTCGCTGTTCAAGGACACCTCCCTGGCGGCGGCGATCGCCGTGCCGGAGCTGACCTACTACGCCCGCAAGATCAACGTGGAGAGCTATCGGGTGATCGAAACCTGGCTGGTGACCACGGCCCTGTATGTCGCGGCCTGTTACCTCATTGCCATGGTGCTGCGGTATTTCGAGCAGCGCCTGGCGATCCGCCGTTAGGAGTCTCCCATGTACGAATCACCCAGTTGGTTGCATGAGTTATGGATCGCCCGGGACACCCTGTGGGCCGGCTTCCTGACCAGTGTGCAGTGTTCGCTGTTGGCGATTGTGTTGGGCACGCTGATCGGCCTGGTGGCCGGCTTGGTGCTGACCTATGGCCGGACCTGGATGCGCGCGCCGTTTCGCTTCTACGTCGACCTGATCCGCGGCACGCCGGTGTTCGTGCTGGTGCTGGCCTGCTTCTACATGGCCCCGGCCCTGGGCTGGCAGATCGGCGCATTCCAGGCTGGCGTGCTGGGCCTGACGCTGTTTTGTGGCTCCCATGTGGCCGAGATCGTGCGCGGTGCCTTGCAGGCGCTGCCCCGTGGGCAGATGGAGGCGAGCCAGGCCATCGGCCTGACGTTCTACCAGTCGCTGGGCTATGTGCTGTTGCCCCAGGCGTTGCGGCAGATCCTGCCGACCTGGGTCAATTCCTCTACCGAGATCGTCAAGGCCTCAACCCTGTTGTCGGTGATCGGCGTCGCCGAACTGTTGCTCAGCACCCAGCAGATCATCGCCCGGACCTTCATGACCCTGGAGTTTTACCTGTTCGCCGGGTTTCTCTTTTTCATCATCAATTACGCCATCGAATTGCTCGGGCGGCACATTGAAAAGCGGGTGGCCTTGCCATGACTGATACTTCGACTCCTTCCAACACTCAACCGCTGTTGGACATTCGCGGCCTGCGCAAACAATACGGCCCGCTGGAAGTGCTCAAGGGCGTGGACCTGAGCATGCAGCGCGGCAACGTGGTCACGCTGATCGGCTCCAGCGGTTCGGGCAAGACCACGCTGTTGCGTTGCGTGAACATGCTCGAAGAGTTCCAGGGCGGGCAAATCATGCTCGACGGCGAATCCATCGGCTATGACGACATGGACGGCAAGCGCGTGCGCCACCCCGAGAAGGTCATCGCCCGGCACCGTGCGATGACCGGCATGGCCTTCCAGCAGTTCAACCTGTTCCCGCATTTGACCGCGTTGCAGAACGTCACCCTGGGTCTGCTCAAGGTGAAAAAACTGCCCAAGGACGAAGCGGTGGCCCTGGCCGAGAAATGGCTGGAGCGGGTCGGCCTGCTGGAGCGGCGCAATCACTTCCCCGGCCAGTTGTCCGGCGGCCAGCAGCAGCGTGTGGCGATTGCCCGGGCGATTGCCATGAACCCCAGTCTGATGCTGTTCGACGAAGTCACCTCGGCCCTGGACCCGGAGCTGGTCGGCGAGGTGCTGAACGTGATCAAGGGCCTGGCCGAGGACGGCATGACCATGCTGCTGGTGACCCACGAAATGCGCTTTGCCTTCGAGGTCTCCGACAAGATCGTATTCATGAACCAGGGCCGCATCGAAGAGCAGGGGCCACCGAAAGAATTGTTCGAGCGGCCGCAATCGCCGCGGTTGGCGGAATTTCTCAAGAACACCCGTTTTTAATTTTATTCAGTAAGGAGAAACACTCATGAGCATTACGCGCTACGGCACCGGCAGCACCGCAGGCGGCGGCCAGCCACGGCCATTCGCCCGCGCCGTGGAAGCCGATGGCTGGCTGCACGTGTCCGGCCAGGTGCCGGCGGTGAACGGCGAGATCATTGTCGGCGGGATCGTCGAGCAGACCCACCAGACCATGAAGAACCTGGTCGCCATTCTCGAAGAGGCCGGTTATGAGCTCAAGGACGTGGTGCGCTGCGGCGTGTGGTTGGAAGATCCGCGGGATTTCTGGAGTTTCAACAAGGTGTTCGGCGAATACTTCAGCCCTGAACACGCCCCGGCCAGGGCCTGCGTGCAGGCGAGCATGATGGTCGATTGCAAAGTCGAGATCGATTGTGTGGCCTACAAGAAGAAGTGATCATTGATCGTTCCCACGCTCTGCGTGGGAATGCCGCCATGGACGCTCCGCGTCCGCTGTCGATGTGACGCAGAGCGTCACGGGATGCATTGCCCACGCAGAGCGTGGGAACGATCAGGAATAATGACATGACCGAAGACACCATCAAACGCCGGGCCCGGGGACTGGATCGGGCGTTCGATATCCTCGATTTCCTCAAGGAAATCGGCCAGCCGCTGCGCCCGAACGATATTGCCAGCGGCATCGGCAGCCCCAAGTCCACGGTCTATGAACTGGTGGCGTCGCTGCTGGAGCGCCGCATCCTTGAACCGGTGGGCAAGGACGGTCACGTCTACCTGGGCCGCCAGTTGTATTTCCTCGGACAGGCGCACCTGCGGCATTTCGACCTGAGCCGCGAGGCTGACCAGGCCTTGCAGGAGATCGTGCGCCAGACCCGCGAAACGGCGCAGATGTGCCTGCTCAACGGGCGCAAATACACCGTCGCGCTGATGAAGGAAGGTGAGCGGCATTTCCGCATTTCATCGGACATCGGTGAAAACGCGCCAATCCCGTGGACGGCGTCCGGACGCCTGCTGCTGGCGCATTTGAGTGACCAACAGATCGTCGACCTGATCGACCCCGACGACTTCATTTTGCCGGACGGCGAGCGCTTGCCCCTGGAGCAATTTCTCAAGGAAATCCGCCAGGCCGGCCTCGATGGGTTCTTTTCCTTCGACAGCGTCGCCGACACCTTCACCCACTGCTTCGCCGCACCGGTCAAAGACCCCGGCGGCGTGGCCATCGCCACCCTGTGCATCGTCGCCCCTCGGGCCGACGCCAAGAACAATTACGCCGACTACCGCCGGGTGCTGATCGAAAGCGCCAACAACCTGGCCCGGCGCATCAATGAATAGATAACCGCGGCTACGAGCGGCCGCGTGCGAGGAGTACGAACATGTCTTCTGTCATTCCCAATGCTGGCGTAGAGAAGGGGGCGGCCACCGTCGGTGCTCATCTGCTCAAGGACGTCAGCCTGCCGGCGTTGGTGCTGCACCGCGCGGCGCTGGAGCACAACATTCGCTGGATGCAAGCGTTCGTCACCGACAGTGGCGCCGAACTGGCGCCCCACGGCAAGACCAGCATGACCCCGGCGCTGTTTCGACGCCAGCTCGATGCCGGTGCCTGGGGCCTGACCCTCGCCACCGCCGTGCAGACCCGTGCCGCTTACGCCCATGGCGTTCGTCGAGTGCTGATGGCCAACCAACTGGTGGGCACGCCAAACATGGCGCTGATCGCCGATCTGCTGGTCGACCCGGCGTTCGAATTCCATTGCATGGTCGATCATCCGGACAACGTCGCAGACCTGGGCGCTTACTTCGCCTCGCGCGGCGTGCGGCTCAATGTGATGATCGAGTACGGCGTGGTCGGTGGTCGGTGCGGCTGCCGGACCGAGGCCGAGGTGTTGGCCCTGGCCGAGGCGATTCGCAGTCAGCCGGCGCTGGCGTTGACCGGTATCGAAGGCTACGAAGGGGTGATCCATGGCGACCACGCCATCAGTGGCATCCGCGCATTCGCGGCATCGTTGGTACGGCTGGCGGTGCAGTTGCAGGACAACGGAGCCTTCTCCATCGACAAACCGATCATCACCGCCTCGGGTTCGGCCTGGTACGACCTGATCGCCGAATCCTTCGAAGCCCAGAATGCCCATGGGCGTTTCCTCAGCGTGCTGCGTCCCGGCAGTTACGTGGCCCATGACCATGGCATCTACAAGGAAGCCCAGTGCTGCGTGCTGGAGCGCCGCAGCGACCTGCACGAAGGCCTGCGTCCGGCCCTGGAAGTCTGGGCTCATGTGCAATCGCTGCCGGAGCCGGGCTTCGCGGTGATCGCCCTGGGCAAGCGCGACGTGGCCTACGACGCCGGATTGCCGGTGCCGCTCAAGCGCTACACGCCCGGATCGGATTCGGTGGTGGGGGACGACGTGAGCGGCTGCAAGGTGACGGCGGTGATGGACCAGCATGCGTTCATGACGGTAGCGGCGGGGGTTGAGTTGCGAATCGGGGACATTATCTCGTTCGGTACTTCACACCCGTGCCTGACGTTCGACAAGTGGCGGGTGGGGTGCCTGGTGGATGAGCAGTTGCGGGTGGTCGAGAGCATGGAGACGTGTTTCTAGGGCTTAAGACCGAGTCGCGGCTTTCGCGAGCAAGCCCGCTCCCACATTGGGACAGGTATGAACACAGAGTTTGTGTTCGCCAAAAATCCTCTGTGGGAGCGGGCTTGCTCGCGAAGACGGCCTGTAAAACACCACCGAAACACCAGGATCATCCATGAGTACACTCAGCCCAAAAAATCGCATCGCCCTGATCGGCGAATGCATGATCGAACTGCAACAACGCGCTGACGGCAGCCTGCTGCAAAGCTTCGGCGGCGATACCCTGAACACCGCTGTGTATCTGTCCCGCGCCTTGGGCGACAGGGGCGCGGTGGATTATGTCACCGCCCTGGGCGACGACAGTTTCAGCGATGCCATGTGTGAGCGCTGGGCCGAAGAAAACATCGGTCTGCAACGGGTCCAGCGCTTGCCCGGCCGCCTGCCGGGTCTGTATTGCATCCAGACTGATGCGGCGGGGGAGCGGCGATTCCTCTACTGGCGCAACGAGGCGGCGGTGCGCGAGTGTTTTACCACCCCGGCCGCCGCGCCGATCCTGGCGGCATTGCCGGATTACGATGTGCTGTATTTCAGCGGCGTCACCCTGGCGGTGCTCGGTGAGCAGGGGCGCGCCAGGCTCATCGAAACCCTGGTCGAAGCACGTCGACGCGGGGCCCAGGTGGTGTTCGACAATAATTACCGGCCAAGACTCTGGGCCTCGATCGAGGCGGCGCGGGCGGCGTATCGCAGCGTACTGCCTTACGTGGAGTTGGCGCTGTTGACCGTGGAAGACGAGCAGGCACTGTTCGGCTATGCGGACACTGACGCGGTATTCGCCGCCTATGGGCAGTTCGGCACACCGGAGGTGGTGCTCAAGCGCGGTGCCGAGGCCTGCCTGATTCGTTGCGATGGCGAGTCTTATGAGATTCCTGCTCAACGGGTCGAGCGTGTGGTGGACACCACGGCGGCGGGGGATTCATTCAGTGCCGCGTACCTGGCGAGCCGCTTGCTGGGTGGTACTCCGGCGGAGGCGGCCGAAGCAGGGCATCTGTTGGCGAGCCGGGTGATCCAGGTGCCGGGGGCGTTGATGCCAAAATAATAAGTGGGCACAAAACCTGTGGGAGCGAGCTTGCTCGCGATAGCGCTGGGTCAGCTTGCAGAAATGTTGACTGAGTCGCCGCCATCGCGAGCAAGCTCGCTCCCACAAGCGCCAGGCTCGGTTTCAATCCCGGTAGAACACCTGCACCAGGTGGTAACCGAACTTGCTCTTGATCGGCCCATGCACCACCCGCAAGGGCTTCTTGAAGATCACCGCATCGATCGCACCGACCATCTGCCCCGGCCGCACTTCGCCCAGGTCGCCGCCGCGTTTGCCCGAGGGGCAGGTGGAGTATTTCTTGGCCAGCACATCGAAGGCTTCGCCCTTGGCGATGCGTTGCTTGAGCTGTTCGGCTTCTTCGGCGGTTTTCACCAGGATATGGCGGGCTTGGGCTTTCATTGCAGCGGTGACCTGAACGGTGCGACGGGGCGGCGATTATGCCTCAAGTCAGCTGTCATGGTTGATCATCGTCCGAATCTTGTTGGCCAGCAGATCAAGAGTGAAGGGCTTGGCGACCATGTCCATGCCCTGGTCGAGGAACCCCTGGCGTTCGGCGGCTTTCTGCGCATAACCGGTCATGAACAGCACTTTCAACCCCGGGCGGTGCTGGCGGGCGATTTCCGCCAGTTGTCGGCCATTCATGCCCGGCAGCCCGACGTCGGTCACCAACAGGTCGATGCGCTGCTCCGATTCCAGCAGGGGCAGGGCCGTGATGGCGTCCTGGGCTTCCAGGGCGGTGTAGCCCAAGGTCTTCAACAGGTCGAGCACCAGCATGCGCACTGCCGGTTCATCCTCCACCAGTAACACGGTTTCCCCGGCGATGGCCGGCGGTACGTCGACCGTCTCCGCCGTGGCGGGTTGTTGGGCCGGCGCAACGTGCAAGCGCGGCAGGTACAACTGCACCCGTGTGCCTTGGCCCGGCACGCTGTCCAGGTTGAGGTGTCCACCCGACTGTTGGGCAAACCCGTAGATCATCGACAAGCCCAGGCCGGTGCCCTGGCCGATGGGCTTGGTGGTAAAGAACGGGTCGAAGGCCTTGGCCAGCACGGCGGGGGTCATGCCGCTGCCGTTGTCGCTGACCGCGATCATCACGTAGTCGCCGACCTTGACCGGTTCGAGGGTGTTGATGTCAGTGCCGTCCAGATAGACGTTGGCGGTTTCGACGATCAATTCGCCGCCGTCGGGCATGGCGTCGCGGGCGTTGATCACCAGGTTGAGCAGGGCGTTTTCCAACTGGCTGGCATCGGTGCTGACCGGCCACAGCTCGGGGGTCAGTTGCAGCCGCAGCACGATGTGATCGCCGGTGGTCCGGCTCAGCAGGTCTTCGAGCGAGCGCACCAGCTCGTTGGCGTCCAGCGGCTTGCGGTCCAGGGACTGGCGGCGGGAAAACGCCAGCAGCCGATGGGTCAGGGCCGCGGCGCGGTTGGCCGAGGACACCGCCGCTTCGGTGAAGCGCCCGATCTCGGCGGTGCGGCCGGCGGCGATGTAGCGTTGCATCAGGTCGAGGCTGCCGAGGATGCCGGTGAGCATGTTGTTGAAGTCATGGGCAATGCCGCCGGTGAGTTGGCCCACGGCCTCCATTTTCTGCGCATGGCGCAGGGCTTCTTCGGCGCGCTCGCGTTCGAACATCTCGCTTTGCAGGCGGTGGTTGGCTTCGGCCAGTTGCCGGGTCCTGGCGATGACCCGTTCCTCCAGCGTTTCGTTGAGGTTGCGCAGGGCTTCCTCGGTTTTCCGGCTCTCGGTCTCATCGATCACGAAGATGTAGAAACCGTTCACCGCCCCGTCCGTCCCGTGGCGAGGCAAGTAGTTGATCAGTGCATGGCGCGGGCGACCGTCGCGATGGTCCATCTGCAAGGTAAAGCTGCACGGTTTGCCGGCCAGGGCATCGGCGATTTGTTGGGCGCGGGCGGCATAGGCCTCTTCGCCGAGCACTTCGCGGATGGTCTTGCCGTAGAGCTCTTGCGGGGTCAGGCCGTACCAGTCCAGGTAGGCGCTGTTGTTCAGCCGGAAGCGCTCTTCGCGGTCCACGTAGCTGATGAGGATCGGCATGGCGTTGATGATCAACTGCAGCTCGGTCTGGCTCTGGCGCAGGGCTTGCTCGGTGCGCTTGCGTTCGGTCAGGTCCAGGGCCGCGCCCAGAAAACGCTTGGGCCGGCCGTGGCGGTCCTTGTAGCAACGGCCGCGCACGTAGACCCAGCGTAGTTCATCGTCGGGCTGCAACAGCCGGTACTCTTCGGCGTATTCGGTGCCGTGGGTGATGCAGTGCTTGATGCTGCGGGCAATCATCGCCCGGTCCTCGGGATGCACGCCTTCGAGGTAGGCGCTGATGGGCAGTTGGCGCGACAGGTTCGGGTCGACGCCATGCAGCAGGGCGAAATGCGCGTCGGCAATGAAGCGGTCTTCGCTGATGTCCCAATCCCAGGTGCCCAGTGCGTCGGCGGCGGCCAGGGCCAGTTGCAGGCGCTCTTCGCTTTCGTGCTGGGCCTTGAGGCTGGCCTCGGAGCGCCGTTCGAATTCCATGGCCAGGCGGCGGCGTTCGCTGGTCTCGATGGCGGTGACCAGGATGCCGGCGACGCTGCCGCTTTCGTCATGCACCGGGCTGTAGGTCAGGTCCAGCCAGACATCGCAGAGACGCCCGGCGAAAGGCACGCGCCAGTGCTGGTCGCGGCAGGTGTGCGTCTGGCCTTGCAACACGCGGTGGTAAATCCCTTGGGTTGCCCCTTTGAGTTCGGGCCATGCCGCATGGGTCGGCTGGCCGAACGCCCGGGGGTGCTTGTCACCGGTCAGTCGACCGAAGGCGTCGTTGTAGAGATGGGTCAGCTGCGCGCCCCACAGCAAGGCCATTGGCATGGGCGAATGGAGCACGATGTCCACGGCGGTGCGCAGGCTCTGGGGCCAGTTCCGGGCAGTGCCCAATGGGGTCTGGGCCCAGTCCACCTGGCTGACCAGGCGTTGGGCATCGCTGCCGGCGGGTGTCGCGTTCATCACGCGATCCCTGGCTGTCGTGTCTGTACCACGGCGTCTACTATCCTGTGAGGAAAGTAAGTGCGGGTGGGTCTGAAGGGTTTCATGTTCGGCTCAACTTGTTTCATTGATGTCTCGCGGAAGTTTCAGTCCATGGAAATCGATCCGTTGTTGCGAATCCTGGCGAGCCAGAATGGTTCCGACCTTTACATGTCTACGGGAGCGCCGCCGTGCGCGCGTTTCGAGGGCGTACTCAAGCCCTTGGGGCACGAGGCCTTCAAGGTCGGCGACATTGCCCGGCTCGCCGAGTCTTTGATGGACGCCGAACAGCGCCTTGAGTTCGATCGGGAACTGGAAATGAACCTGGCGATCTCCCTGGCCGGCGTCGGGCGGTTCCGGGTCAATGTCTTCAAGCAGCGCAATGACGTGTCCATGGTGATCCGCAACGTCAAGCTGGACATCCCGCGCTTCGAAGACCTGAAACTGCCCCGGGTGCTGTTGGACAGCATCATGCAGAAACAGGGGTTGATGCTGTTCGTCGGCGCGACAGGTTCGGGCAAGTCGACTTCCCTGGCGGCGCTGATCGATTACCGCAATCGCAACAGCAGCGGCCACATCATCACCATCGAGGACCCGGTGGAGTATATCCATCGGCACAAGAAATCCATCATCAACCAACGGGAAGTCGGTGTCGACACCCGCAGTTTTCATGCGGCCCTGAAAAACACTTTGCGCCAGGCGCCGGACGTGGTGCTGATCGGCGAAATCCGCGATCGGGAAACCATGGAGCATGCCCTGGCGTTTGCCGACACCGGGCACTTGGTGATTTCCACCTTGCATGCCCATAACGCCAACCAGGCCCTGGACCGGGTGATCAATTTCTTCCCGGAAGAGCGCCGGCCGCAGTTGTTGAACGACCTGGGCAACAACCTCAAGGCGTTCGTTTCCCAACGCCTGGTGCGCACCCGTACCGGCCAGCGGCGGGCGGCGGTGGAGGTCATGCTGGGTTCGCCCACGGTGGCCGACCTGATCCGGCGCAACGAGCTCGGCGAGCTCAAGGGCATCATGGAAAAGTCAGAGGAACTGGGCATGCAAACCTTTGACCAGGCCTTGTTCAACCTGGTGGTCGAAGGCGCCATCGATGAGGAGGAGGCGCTGAAAAATGCCGATTCGGCGAACAACCTGCGGTTGCGTTTGAAGCTGCATACCGAGTCGGGGGCGCTGGCGCCACCGGCCGATCCGGCGGCGGGCGAGTGGGGGCTTATGGATTGATCGGGTTGGAGACCGCCCCTGTGGCGAGGGGATTTATCCCCGCTGGACTGCGAAGCAGTCCCGATACAGTCGGCTCAATCAGTCCGACATGCGGGGGTATCAGGTTCAGGGGCCGCTTCGCGCCCCAGCGGGGATAAATCCCCTCGCCACAACAACTGCCTGTTACGCTCAGTCGGCAAGCTCCGGCCTATCTCGAAACTGCTCCAGCGCCTCGGGGTTGGCCAGGGCATCGGTGTTCTTCACCGCCTCGCCATGCACCACGTTACGCACCGCCAACTCCACCACCTTGCCGCTGATGGTTCGCGGAATATCACTGACCGCGAGGATCTTCGCCGGTACATGCCGTGGTGTGGTGTGGGTCCGGATGACCTGGCGAATCCGTTGTTCCAAGGCGTCATCCAGCGTCACGCCATCGCGCAGGCGCACGAACAGCACCACCCGGACATCGCCTTGCCATTGCTGGCCGATGGCAACGCTGTCCAGCACCTGCTCGACCTTTTCCACCTGCCGATAGATTTCCGCCGTGCCGATGCGCACGCCGCCAGGGTTGAGCACGGCGTCGGAGCGTCCATGGATCAACAGGCCGCCGTGGGGCAGTTCCTCGGCGTAGTCGCCTTGGGCCCACACCCCGGGGAACTGGGCGAAGTAGGACGCGCGAAGTTTTTCCTGCCGAGGGTCGTTCCATAAGCCAATGGGCATCGCCGGGAAATGCCGGGTGCACACCAACTCACCTTTTTCCCCGATGACCGGGTTGCCGGCCTCGTTCCAGACCTGCACGGCCATGCCCAGGCTCTTGCCCTGCATTTCGCCCCGGCGCACCGGGGACAGCGGGTTGCCGTTGACGAAGCAGGACACGATGTCGGTGCCGCCGGACATCGAGGCCAGGCAGACGTCGGGCTTGATGTCCCGGTACACGTAGTCGTAGCTATGGGGGGCCAGCGCCGAACCGGTGGACAGGAGGGTTTTCAGGCTGTCCAAACGGTGCGTCTGCCGGGGCTTGAGGCCTTCGCTTTCCAGGGCAGCGAGGAATTTGGGGCTGGTGCCGAAGACGCTGATGCGCTGCTGATCGATCAGGTCCAGCAAGCGCTCGGGGCCGGGGTGGAACGGCGAGCCATCGTAGAGCACCACCGCGCTACCCACGGCGAGGGCCGACACCAGCCAGTTCCACATCATCCAGCCGCAGGTCGTGTAGTAGAACAGTCGATCCTCGGGACCGAGATCGACGTGCAGGCCATGTTCCTTGACGTGTTGCAGCAGCACGCCGCCAGTGCCGTGGACGATGCACTTCGGCACGCCGGTGGTGCCGCTGGAGTACAGGATGTACAGCGGGTGGTCGAACGGAACGCTGACGAATGCCGGTTCGCCACCGCGTTGATAAAAGTCGTTCCACAACGCGACCGCGGCCGGGGTCTTGAAGTCTTCGAGGCGGGCGTCAGGCTGGGCATAAGGCAACACGATCAGTTGTTGCAGCGACGGCAGCCGTTCGAGGATTTCATTGACCTTGGCCCGTTGGTCGATGACCTTGCCGGCGTAGCGATAAGCGGCGCAGGTGATCAGCACCTTGGGCTCGATCTGGCCGAACCGGTCGATGACGCCCTGGGTGCCGAAGTCCGGTGACGAGCATGACCAGATGGCGCCCAGGCTGGTGCTGGCGAGCATGCCCACCAACGTCTGCCAGGTGTTGGGCATGCAGGCGGCGACCCGGTCGCCCCGGGTGACGCCAGCGGCTTGCAGGCTCTTCTGCAGGCCGGCGACATGGGCGGCGAGTTCGGCCCAGGTCAGTTGTTCCTGGTCGCCGTTTTCGCCCAGCGCCACCACCGCGACGGCGTCATCGCGGCGGCGCAGCAGGTGTTCGGCGAAGTTCAGCGTGGCGCCAGGGAACCACTGGGCGCTGGGCATTTGCGGGCCTTCCACCAGGACCTCGCTGGGCGGTTGGTGAAAGCGAATCTCGAAGAAGTCGACGATGGCCTGCCAGAAGGCCCCGCGCTGGTCGATGCTCCAGGCGTGCAGGGCGGGGTAGTCGTTCAGTTGCAGGTGATGCCGCGCGTTGACGAACTGGCGAAAGGCGTTCATGCGCGACTGGGCGATGCGTTCGGGGCTGGGTTGCCAGAGGAGGTCGGACATGGGGGGCCTCTTGTTTTCTTATGTACACACTATAGAGCGAGCCAATCCTGTGGCGAGGGGATTTATCCCCGTTGGGCTGCGAAGCAGCCCTCAAGCTGCAGACTCAATTTGCCTGACAGATCGAGGTGCCAGTTTTTAGGGTCGCTGCGCAACCCAGCGGGGATAAATCCCCTCGCCACAAGGAGTCGCAGGACCTTACTGGGCCAACCACCCACCATCGATATTCCACGCCGCGCCCCGCACCTGGCTGCCGGCTTCGCTGCACAGGAACAGCACCAGTTCCCCCAGTTGCGGCGGAGTGACGAATTCCAGGGACGGTTGTTTCTCGGCCAACAGATCATGCTGCGCTTGTTGCGGGTCAACGCCGGCGGCAATGCGGTCGTCGATCTGTTTTTGCACCAGTGGCGTCAGCACCCAGCCCGGGCAGATGGCGTTGCAGGTCACGTTGCTGGTGGCGGTTTCCAGACCGACCACCTTGGTCAGGCCGATCACCCCATGCTTGGCCGCGACATACGCCGCCTTGCCCACCGAGCCAACCTGGCCGTGCACCGAGGCGACGTTGATAATCCGCCCCCAGCCCTTGGCCCGCATGCCCGGCAGGCTCAGGCGGGTGGCGTGGAACACCGAGGACAGGTTGATGGCGATGATCGAGTCCCAGCGCTCCACCGGAAAATCCTCCACGGCGGCCACGTGCTGGATCCCGGCGTTGTTCACCAGGATGTCCACGCCGCCGAATTCGCGCTCGGCGTAGGCGAGCATGTCGGCGATTTGCGCCGGGTCGCTGACGTCGGCCGGATGATGACCGACCTTGCCGCCGAATTGTTTGACCTCGGCGATCACCGCCGAGGCATCGCCGAAGCCGTTGAGGATCAGGTTGGCGCCGGCCTTGGCCAGGCTCAGGGCGATGCCCAGGCCGATGCCGCTGGTAGAACCGGTGACCAGGGCGGTCTTGCCCGAAAGAGGGGTTGTCATGGGAACCTCACACAATGCCAGTGGCGTAGAACACAGCGATCACGAAGAACACCGCGAGGGTCTTGATCAGCGTAATGCAGAAAATGTCTTTGTAGGCTTCGCGGTGGGTCAGCCCGGTTACCGCCAGCAGGGTAATCACCGCGCCGTTGTGGGGCAGGGTGTCCATGCCGCCGCTGGCCATGGCAGCCACCCGGTGCAGCACTTCCAGGGGAATGTTGGCGGCGTGGGCGGCGCTGATAAAACTTTCAGACATCGCCGCCAAGGCGATGCTCATGCCGCCCGAGGCGGAGCCGGTGATGCCCGCCAGCAGCGTGACCGTCACCGCTTCGTTGACCAGCGGGTTGGGAATGTTCTTGAGCCAGTCGGCCAGCACCAGGAAGCCTGGCAAGGAGGCGATGACCGCACCGAAGCCGTATTCCGAAGCGGTGTTCATCGCCGCCAGCAACGCACCGCCCACGGCGCTCTTGCTGCCTTCGGCCAGCTTGCTGCGAATGGCCCGGAAGCCGAACAGCAAGACCATGATGATGCCCACCAGCAACGCCGCCTGCACTGCCCAGATGGCAGTGAGCTTGGCGATGTCGCTGGTCACCGGTGTCGCCATGCCCGGCAGCGCCAGGCTGTGGGTCTTGCCGTACCACTGTGGGATCCACTGGGTGAACAGCAGGTTCATGATGCCCACCGCCAGCAGTGGCGAAACGGCGATCCACGGGTTCGGCAGCTTGATGTCTTCGGCGGTTTCCGGCTCGTTGCGCAGTTCGGTGCCATAGCCTTCGCCCAGACGCTGGGCCTTGTTGCGCTGGCGTTGCAAAAACAGCATGCCGAGGCTGAACACGAAGATTGTACCGATCACCCCCAGCCAGGGTGCGGCCCAGGCGGTGGTGTTGAAGAACGTGCTGGGGATGATGTTCTGGATTTGCGGCGTGCCGGGCAGGGCGTCCATGGTGAAGGAGAATGCGCCGAGGGCGATGGTGGCCGGGATCAGACGCTTGGGGATATTGCTCTGGCGGAACATCTCGGCGGCGAACGGGTACACCGCGAACACCACGACAAACAGCGACACGCCGCCATAGGTCAGCAAGGCGCAGACCAGCACGATCACCAGCATGGCCTGGCGCGTCCCCAGCAAGCGAATCGCCGCGGCGACGATGGAGCGGGAGAACCCCGACAGCTCGATCAGCTTGCCGAACACCGCGCCCAGCAGGAATACCGGGAAATACAGTTTGATGAAGCCGACCATTTTCTCCATGAACACCCCGGTGAATGCGGGGGCGACGGCGGAAGGGTCGGTGAGCAGGACGGCACCGAGGGCGGCGATGGGGGCAAAGAGGATAACGCTGTAGCCACGGTAGGCGGCGACCATCAGCAGCGCGAGGGCTGCCAAGGCAATGATCACACTCATGGTGTGTCTCCTGGATTGTTATTGTTGTGGTGACGCTGTGGGAGAGGCTGTAGCGAGTTTTGTGCCAGGTGTGTAACTATTTGAAATATAAGGAAATTGTTTTATTTTGTAGGGCGGGAGTGAGGGTTTTGTCTCTATTTTGAGATTTTTAGGGGGTGGGCTGGCCTCATCGCGAGCAAGCTCGCTCCCACAGGTTCTTGAGTTACGCGGTCAACTGTGGGAGCGAGCTTGCTCGCGATGGAGCGCAAAGCGCTCCAAAACCGGCAGTCTATATTTTGAGATTCAAGTCTCTCTATTGAGACTCGGCAATCCCCAATGCCACCATTTTCTTGTACAACGTCGATCTCCCCAGCCCCAACCGCTCGGCCGCTTCCACCACTTTGCCGCCGCATTGCGCGAGGGTGGTTTCGATCAGTTGTCGGTCGAAGCGCGCCCGGGCCTGGCTGAAGGTTTCCTGGGGCAGGGGTTCGTAGCTCACGTCCGCTGGGCGTGTTACCGGCATGAAGGTCCCGATGGCCGCGCGGATGTCCGCTGCCGTGAGCACCAGGTCATCGCTGAGCAGCGCAGCCCGTTCCAGCACATTGCGCAGCTCGCGGATGTTGCCCGGCCAGGCGTGTTGTCGCAGCAGGTCGAGTGCGGCGGGGTTCAGTTCGTGCTGGCTGCGCAACTCCTCCAGGATCGCTTCGCCCAGGGCTGGCAAATCATCCAGGCGTTCGCGCAACGGTGGGACCTGGATCGGCAATACGTTGAGGCGGTAATACAGGTCGGCGCGGAACTCTCCGCGCTTGATCGCCGCTTCCAGATCCATGGAAGTGGCGGCGATGATTCGCACGTCGCTTTGCAGCACCTCGTTGGAGCCCACCGGTTCGTACTCTTTTTCCTGGAGCACCCGCAACAGTTTGCTTTGCAGCGGCAGCGGCATGTCGCCGATCTCGTCGAGGAACAGCGTGCCGCCCTGGGCAATCTGCAGCTTGCCGGCACGGCCCTTGCGGTCGGCCCCGGTAAAGGCCCCCGGGGCGGTGCCGAAGAACTCGGCTTCCAGCAGCGATTCAGGAATCGCCGCGCTGTTGATGCTGACGAACGCCTTGTGCGCCCGCGGCGAAGCGCTGTGGATGGCCTGGGCCAGCAGTTCCTTGCCGGTGCCGGTTTCGCCCAGCAGCAGCACCGGCGAATCGGCGCTGGCGCTACGCCGGGCACGGCGCTTGACCTCAAGGCCGGCACTGCTGGTGCCAATGAAATGGGCGAAGTTGTACTTGGTTTGCCGCGCCCGTAGCAATGAGCGGGTGGAGGCCAGTTCTTCCTGCATGCTCAGGTAGCGCTTGAGCATCGGCGACAGGCTGTGCAACTCATCGAACAAGGCAAAGCCGATGGCACCGATCACCGCGCCCGCGCTGTCGTGTATCGGCAGGCGCATCACCACCAGCGGCTCCTTGGGCGTGTCCTGCATGTCCAGCAGGATCGGGCGCCCGGTGCGCACCACTTCGCGTAACAGGCTGCTGGGAATCACGCTTTCGCACGCCCGGCCAATGGCTTCCTGGGCCGAGTTCAGGCCGAAACGGCGGGCGTAGCGTTCGTTCATCCAGACGATATTCGCATCACGGTCGACAATCACCGTGCCTTCGCTGGACTGCTCGATGATCTCGAACAACGAACGGATCGCCAGCGTGCGCACGCGCTTGTAATCCTTGAGGCTTTCGGTGGTGTTCATCAGGCATTTCCAGAGAGGAGGGGTTTGTCGTCGCCACCGTGCGCGGCGATGAACATGGCGACGGCCGCCCGGCAATAGGATTCGATTTCGTTGTCGTCCTCTGCTCTGGCCTCATCGAAGCGGGCGATCATCAGGAGATCGGATCCTTTGAACAGCGCGGCAAACAAGCGTGCGGACCCCAGAGGATCGGGCACGTTCAGAACCGCCTTCGCGTGCAACTGACCCAACAGCGCCTCGATCTGGGCGATGACATAGGCGGGGCCGGCTTCGTAATGGAGCTTGCTTAGCGACTTTTGATTGGTATTGGCGGCCACGATCATGGCTTCGACACTGCGCACATCCGGGCTCAACAACGTGCGCAGCAGGGAAGTTCCCACCGCCATGAGCTGATCTGCCGCCGAACCGCCGACGCCTTCAATGAGGGCCTGTGGTGCAAACTGATGGCAGTGGGCCGCGATGGCCGCACTGAACAGCGCCTCCTTGTTCTCGAAGTGCCGATAGATGCTGAGCTTGGAGATCTTCGCCCGCTGGGCGACCTTGTCCATGGTCGTCGCTTGAAAACCCAATTCCGCAAAAAGTTCGCCCGCGGCGTCGACTATCGTTTGGCCAAGCGCCTCGTTGGCAGGACGGCCGCGCCGGGTCTGGTTGTTTTCGGTCATAAAAAAATTCCCGTACTTGACAGTATTCTAATTCTTGAATTACGGTACTTCTAAGTATCTTAAAGTTGCAAGCCGATCTTCCTTCATCCATACGCGGAGCCCATCACCATGAATGACGTCATCATCATCGGCGGCAGCTTTGCCGGGCTCGCCGCCGCCCTGCAGCTCGGCCGTGCCCGCCGCAAGGTCACCGTTCTCGATACCGGCCTGCCGCGCAATCGCTTCGCCGACCACTCCCATGGCCTGCTCGGCCACGACCACAAGCCACCGCTGGAGATCCTGGCCGAGGCGCGGCAGCAGTTGGCACGCTATTCCACGATCCAACTGGTCAATGCCCGGGCCGAGAGCGTCTCCGGCGCCATCGACGATTTCTCCGTCCTCACGAGCGAGGGCGAAACCCTCAGGGCGCGCCGCCTGATCCTGAGCTATGGCGTCGTCGACCAGATGCCTGAAGTTCTTGGCTTTACCGAAGGCTGGGGCTCCTCCATCGTGCCTTGCCCTTATTGCGACGGCTTTGAAGTTGCCGGCCGGCATTGGGGCCTCGTCTGGTCCGGCCCAATGTCGCACAACTACGTCAGGCTGTACCACGATTGGACTGACACGTTGACGGTCTTCGCCAATGGTCACGACATTTCACCCGACATCCGGGCCGATCTGGCGCGCCGTGGCATCCCTGTCGTCGATGGCCGGATCACCGAAATTGATCATGACGAGACCCATAACGCCACCGTCAGGCTCGACGTCGGCCCCTCTGTCGCGGTCGACATCCTGTTCGCGCATCCGCGCAACAAGCCGTCCGCACGCCTGCATGAATCGCTGGGCCTCGCCACGGTCGATACGCCCCAAGGCATCGTCCTCAAGGTCGACGAGCGCCGCGAAACCAGCGTGCCCGGCATCTACGCCGCCGGCGACCTCGCCAACCCGGCAATGCCCTCGGTCACCACGGCATCATGGCAGGGCGCGACGGCGGGCATCTCCGCTCAGCAGTCGATGCTGGTTTGAGGGCAAGCAGCATCGATCTCCCCAGTTTCAATTGCACAATAAACAGGAGCGCCGCCATGCCCGCCATAAAACCATTCAAACCTCTAGACGAGAAATTTCCATTTGACCGCCAACTCGGTATCGCGGCCGCGCCTCTCGTGCTGATCAACCTCTTCACGGTCGTCGATCCCGCCGATGAAGCGGGCTTCCTGGACGCTTTCAAGGCAGCTGCCGAGGTCATAACGAAGCAACCGGGCTTCATTTCCATGCAACTGCATCGAGCGATCGGCGATAGCCCGACTTACCTGAACTATGTGGTGTGGGAATCCACCGAGGCGGTCCGCGCCGCCTTCACTGATCCCGCGTTCCTCGCGAAACTTCCTGCATATCCGTCATCCGTTGTGGCCAGCCCGCACCTGTTCCAGAAGGTCGCCGTCCCCGGCTTTTGCGTGGCCTGAAGAACGACTCAAGACGAGGAGATGTCATGACAGAGCAAAATGCCCATCAAGTCGCCGACTGGAATGGCCAAAGCGGTGAGTACTGGGCCGCCAACCAGGCCCGGCTCGACGCCATGTTTGCGGTATTCGGCCAGGCCGCGATCGAAGCCGCCGCGCCCGCCATGGGCGAACGCGTGCTGGATATCGGCTGCGGCGCGGGCGCGTCGAGTCTGGCTCTGGCCTCCCGCGTCGGCGCGGGCGGCCATGTGCTGGGCGTGGACATATCCGAACCGCTGATCGGTCGAGCGCGCGCACTGGCGCCACAGGATACGCCGGCCCAGTTCCGGGTCGCCGACGCCAGCAGCGCCGAGCTGCCCGAGGGTGCGTTCGACATCCTGTTCTCGCGCTTCGGAGTCATGTTCTTCGACGACCCCACAGGGGCCTTCGCCCATATGCGACACGCGCTGCTGCCGGGCGGGCGGGTCGCTTTCGTCTGCTGGCGTGGCGTGGCCGAGAACGATTGGGTGCGCTTGCCGATGGCCGCAATCAAGGACATCGTCCCGCTCCCCGCGCCGCCCGGTCCCGAAGCTCCCGGCCCGTTCTCGTTCGGCGACCGGGGGCGGCTGACACGCATCCTGACGAGGGCCGGCTTCACCGATATCACTATCGCGCCCTTTGATGCTGCCATCCCGTTCGGCGAGGGCGGGACGCGGGACGCGGCGATCGACGACGCGGTGAAGATGGCGTTCGAGGGCGGCCCATTGTCGCTTGTGTTAGCTGATCAGTCCGACGACATTCGCGCCCGCGCCTGGGCCGCGGTTCGTGCCGTCTTCGCGGGCCTCCCTGGCGAGCGGTCGGTGATGATGGACGGCGCGGCGTGGATCGTCATGGCACGCAATCCGGCAAGCTGACAGGATTACCCGGGATGCGCCGCCGCCAACAGCTCCTTGGTGTAGGGATGCTGGGGTGAGTCGAACACGTCCTGGCTGGCGCCTTGCTCGACCACTTTACCGTCCTTGATCACGATCATGTCGTGGGCCAGGGCGCGGACCACCGCCAGGTCGTGGCTGATGAACAGGTAGGTCAAGTCGTACTTCTGCTGGAGCTGACGGAGCAGGGCGACGACTTGTTTCTGCACGGTGCGGTCCAGTGCCGAGGTGGGTTCGTCCAGCAAAATCAACGCTGGCTTGAGCACCAGGGCCCGGGCAATGGCGATGCGCTGGCGCTGGCCGCCGGAGAACTCGTGGGGGTAGCGATGACGGGTCGAAGGGTCGAGGCCGACCTCCTTGAGGGCCTGGATCACTCGGGCTTCACACTGTTCGGGGCTGGAAGGCTGGTGGACCTCCAGGCCCTCGCTGATGATCTGCTGCACCGACATCCGTGGGCTGAGGCTGCCGAACGGGTCCTGGAACACCACTTGCATCTGCTTGCGCCACGGCCGCAGCGCTTTCTGCGACAGATGATCGAGGGCCTGGCCCTGGAAACGAATGCTGCCTTCGGACTCGATCAGCCGCAGGATCGCCTGGCCGAGGGTGGACTTGCCGGAGCCGGATTCGCCGACGATGCCCAGGGTCTTGCCGCGCTGGATGCTCAGGCTGATACCGTCCACGGCGCGCAAGTATTCCTTGCGCCGGAACAGCCCGCCCCCCAGGGGAAAACTCACGCGCAGGTCTTGTACCTGCAACACGTCCTCGCGGTCGTCCCGGGGCAGGGCCTCGCCTTCCGGTTCGGCGTGCAACAGCTCGCAGCTGTAGGGGTGTTTCGGCGCGCTGAAGAGGGTTTCGCAAGGCGCCTGTTCGACGATTTCCCCGGCCTTCATCACGCACACCCGTTGGGCGATGCTGCGCACCAGGTTCAGGTCGTGACTGATCAACAGCAAGGACATGCCGAGCCGTTGCTGCAAAGACTTGAGCAACAGCAGGATTTTGCGTTGCACGGTCACGTCCAGCGCCGTGGTCGGTTCGTCGGCGATCAACAGCTCCGGCTCGCAGGCCAGGGCCATGGCGATCATTACCCGTTGCCGTTGGCCGCCGGACAGTTGATGGGGATAGGCCTTGAGCCGCTCGGCGGGTTTCTGAATCCCCACCAGGGCCAGCAGCTCCAGAATGCGCTCGCGTGCCGCCTTGCCGCCCAGGCCCCGGTGCAGCATCAGGGTTTCACCGATCTGCTTTTCGACGCTGTGCAGCGGGTTCAGCGAAGTCATCGGTTCCTGGAAGATCATGGCGATGCGGTTGCCGCGCAACTCCCGCAGGGTCTTGGCGTCGGCCCCCACCAGTTCCTGGCCGCGATAGCGAATGCTGCCGCTGGTGTGGGCTTCGTTCTCGGGCAGCAATTGCAGGATCGAATGGGCCGTCACCGACTTGCCCGAGCCCGACTCGCCCACCAGGGCCAGGCATTCGCCGGGGCGGATGTCCAGGCACAGGTTGCGCACCACCGTCTGGTCGTTGAAGGCCACGCTCAGGTCGCGGATTTCGATCAGGTTATCGCTCATCTCAAGGTTCCGCTTCATGGCTGTTTTCAAGAGCGTGGGTCGAACGCGTCTCGCAACGCTTCGCCGATAAACACCAACAGGGAAAGAATCAGGGCCAGGGTGAAAAACGCCGTCAGCCCCAGCCATGGCGCTTGCAGGTTCTGTTTGCCCTGGGCGATCAACTCGCCCAGGGAGGCGCTGCCGGCCGGCATGCCGAAGCCAAGAAAATCCAGGGCGGTGAGGGTGGAGATTGCCCCGGTGAGGATGAAGGGCAGGTAGCTCAGGGTGGCGTTCATCGCGTTGGGCAGGATATGCCGCACGATCACCTTGCGATCACTGAGCCCCAGGGCCCTGGCGGCCTTGACGTACTCCAGGTTGCGCCCGCGCAGGAACTCGGCGCGGACCACGTCCACCAGGGCCAGCCAGGAAAACAGCGCCATGATCCCCAGCAGCCACCAGAAATTCGGCTCGACGAAGCCGGACAGGATGATCAACAGGTAGAGCACTGGCAGGCCGGACCAGACTTCCAGCAGGCGCTGCCCGAGCAGATCCACCCAGCCGCCGTAATACCCCTGCAACGCACCGGCGGCGATGCCGATCAGCGCACTGATGGCGGTCAGGGCCAGGGCGAACAGGATCGACACCCGGGCGCCGAAGATCACCCGGGCCAGCACATCCCGGGACTGGTCATCGGTGCCCAGCCAGTTCACCGATGAGGGCGGGCTCGGAGCGGGTTGGTTGAGGTCGTAGTTGGGGGTGTCGTCGCTGAACGGGATCGGTGGAAACCACAGCCAGCCGCCGTCCTTGTGGATCAGGTTCTGCACGTAGCTGCTGCGGTAGTCGGCCTGGAACGGCAGTTGCCCGCCAAATTCCTGCTCGGTGTGGCGCTTGAATACCGGGAAATACAGCGAGCCCTGGTAGCTCACCACCAGTGGCTTGTCATTGGCGATCAACTCGCCGCCCAGGCTCAGGATGAACAGGCCGATGAACAGCCACAACGACCACCAGCCCCGGCGGTTTTTCCTGAAACGCTCGAAGCGTCGGCGGCCCAAGGGGGAAAGCTTGAACATCAGGCGCTCCTCGCGGCGAAGTCGATGCGCGGGTCCACCAGGGTGTAGCAGAGGTCGCCGATGAGTTTGATCAGCAGGCCGAACAGCGTGAAGATGAACAGCGAGCCGAACACCACCGGATAATCCCGGGACACCGCGGCCTCGTAGCTCATGCGCCCCAGCCCATCGAGGGAAAAAATCACCTCGATCAGCAAGGAGCCGGCAAAGAACACGCTGATGAACGCCTGGGGAATGCCGGAGACCACCAGCAGCATCGCATTGCGGAACACGTGACCGTAGAGCACCCGCTGTTCGCTCATGCCCTTGGCCCGCGCCGTGACCACGTACTGGCGGGTGATTTCATTGAGGAACGAGTTCTTGGTCAGGATCGTCAGGGTGGCGAAGCCGCCGATCACCAGCGAGGTGACCGGCAGCACCAGGTGCCAGAAATAATCGGCGATCTTGCCCAGCGTCGACAGTGACTCGAAGTTGTCCGACACCAGCCCGCGCACCGGAAACCAGTTCAGCGAGGTGCCGCCAGCGAACACCACGATCAGGAACATCGCGAAGAGGAACGCCGGCATGGCGTAGCCAATGATGATCGCGGTGCTGCTCCATACGTCGAATGCCGAGCCGTGACGCACGGCCTTGCGAATGCCCAGGGGAATCGACACCAGGTACGTGATCAAGGTCGCCCAGAGCCCGAGGGAGATGGTCACCGGCATCTTTTCCAGGATCAGGTCGGTGACCGTGGCGCCGCGGAAGAAGCTCTTGCCGAAGTCGAGGCGCGCATAGCTGCTGAGCATCAGCCACAGGCGCTCGTGGGCCGGTTTATCGAAGCCGTATTGTTTCTCGATGTCCTTGATCAGTTGCGGGTCCAGGCCGCGACTGGCGCGGGAATTGCCGCTCATCTCACTGCCCGAACCGCCGACGCTGGTGCCGCCGATGCCTTGCAGGTGGGCGATGGCCTGTTCCACCGGCCCGCCGGGTGCGGCCTGCACGATGACGAAGTTCACCAGCAGGATAATCACCAGCGTGGGAATGATCAGCAGCAGGCGCCGCGCGATATAAGCCCACATCAATGCGGCCCTCCAGGTGTGCCGCGCCTGATGCGTTCGGCGCGCATCTGCTCGTTGGTCAACGGTGTGGTGCTCACTTCCCACCAGCTTTCGATGGCTTCGTCATTGCTGGCCTGAACCTTGGGCATGCCGAAGCGGTTCCACCACACGGTCGAGCTGCCCGGCGGGTAATAGTTGGGGATCCAGTAGTAATTCCATTGCAGCACCCGGTCCAGGGCGTGGGCATGGCGCAGCATGTCGGCTTGGGTGCTGGCCTTGACCAGGCCGTCGATCAGCGCGTCCACCGCCGGGTTCTTCAAGGCCATGTAGTTGTTGGCCCCCGGATCGTTGGCGGCCGCCGAACCGAAGTAATTGTAGAGTTCCATGCCCGGCGAGGTGCTGACGGGGTAGCCGGTGATGATCATGTCGTAGTCGCGACTCATCAGGCGATTGACGTACTGGGAGGCGTCGATGCGGCGAATGCTCATGTCGATGCCGATTTGCGCCAGGGTACGTTTGTAGGGCAGCAGCAGGCGGTCGATACCGTTCTGGCTGTTCAGGAAGGTAAAGCTCAGCGGTTCGCCCTCGGCATTCACCAGGCGGTCGCCGTCGGGTTTCCAGCCGGCCTGTTCCAACAGGGCCAGGGCTTGCAATTGTTTGTCGCGGATCACCCCGCTGCCATCGGTTTTCGGGGCCTGGAAGACCTGGGTGAAGACTTCGTCGGGAATCTGTCCGCGCAACGGCTCCAGAATCGCCAGCTCGCCGGCATCGGGCAGTTTTCGGGCGGCGAGGTCAGTGTTGGAGAAGTAACTCTGCTGACGCACATAGACATTGCGCATCATCTGGCGGTTGCTCCATTCGAAATCCCAGAGCATGGCCAGGGCCTGGCGCACGCGGCGGTCCTGGAACTGCGGTTTTTGCAGGTTGAAGACAAAACCCTGGGCGGCCTGGGGCGCCTCTTTGGCCAGGTGGGCCTTTTGCAGGCGGCCGTCCTGCAGGGCCGGGCCGTCGTAGCCGATGGCATAGCCGGTGGCGGAGAATTCGCGATTGTAGTCATAGGCGCCGCCACGCAACACCTGGCGGGCAACGTCAGTGTCGCCAAAATACTCGATGCTGAAATGGTCGAAATTGTAGAGCCCACGACTGACCGGCAAATCCTTGCCCCACCAATCGGCATTGCGCTCGAACGTGATGCTGCGCCCGGAATCGACCTTGCTCACCCGGTAGGGGCCACTGCCCAGTGGCGCCTCGTAGCCGCCGCCGTTGGCGAAGTCGCGCGTCTTCCACCAATGTTCGGGAAGGACCGGCAGGGTGGCGATGTCCAAGGGCAGGGTGCGGCTTTCGTTGTTCTTGAAGTTGAAGCGCACGGTGCGCTCGTCCTCGACCACGACGTCCTTGACCGCCGCGAACTGGGTGCGATAACGCAGGCTGCCTTGGGTCATCAACAGCTCGAAGCTGTAGCGCACGTCCTGGGCGGTGATGGGCTTGCCATCGGCGAAGCGGGCCTTGGGGTTGAGGTAGAAGCGCAGGGACAGGCCATCGTCGGCACGCTCCATCTTCTGCGCCACCAGGCCATAGACGGTATAGGGTTCATCCAGCGAGCGCTGGGCCAGTGGCGAGTAGAGCATCCCGTCGATCTGGCTGACGCCGATGCCTTTGTCGATGTAGGGCAGGATGTGGTCGAAGTGGCCAATCTCCACGGCCGAGCGGCGCATGGTCCCACCTTTTGGGGCCTGGGGGTTGGCGTAGGCGAAGTGGCCGAAGCCTTCGGCATATTTGGCGGGTTCGCCATAGACGGTCAGGGCATGTTGCGGTGCTGCATCGACGCCGGCGGCGCCTGTCAGCAGGACCATGGCAATCAATAGCAGTGAAGGGAACGCCAGTCGCATTGTCAGCCTTAGAGCCGGGTGATCGATGACACGATTTGTACGCGAGCGGCGCTTGAATCGCCAGTCCCGCGAGACCCAAGCACAACGGCCCACCGAAGGGCGGGCCGTTATGCCGATAAACCGGGATCAGTCCTGGCGGCTGGTGACTTCCAGCAGGTGGTAGCCGAACTGGGTCTTGACCGGGCCTTGGACGGTGTTGATCGGTGCGCTGAACACCACGGTGTCGAACTCCTTGACCATCTGGCCCGGGCCGAACGAACCCAGGTCGCCGCCCTGACGGCTGGACGGGCAGGAAGAGTTGGCCTTGGCCACTTCGGCGAAGTCGGCACCGGCTTCGATCTGGGCCTTGAGTTCGTTGCACTTGTCTTCGGTGGCAACCAGGATGTGGCGGGCAGTGGCTTTGGCCATGGGGCAAATTCCTTTCGATATATTTAAAGGTGTTGAGCCTACCGGATTCATTGACGGGGTGTTGTCAAAATTGCGTCAAAACCTTGGGCTTGGCGATTAAAGGCCGGCTTTGCGCAGGCGCTCGGCGTGGCGCAGGTAAAGCTCTGTGGGGTCTGCCCCCTGGCATGCCTTGCCGCCTCCCGGGCTGATCGCCTCCAGGTGGTTCATGGGATAGTCGGAGCGAATGACCTTGCCCAAGTGCGAACTGAAGCGCCCGACCAGGCCGTCGTTCTGCCCGGCTTCGGTGATGAAGTATTCGGAAAAGGCGCGGCAGAAAACCTGCAAAGGCTCTCGTTCTTTGTCCGTCGCCTCTGGCAACGTGCCGCTCCATGAGTAGTAACGCACGCCGTTGACCCGTTCCGGACCGTTCCCGCCCCAGTGCTTCGGCAGGCCCTGGGGGTACTTGTCATTAAAGGCGCCCACGCCCTCGGTGGTCAGCGCCGGCAGCGCGGCGACAGCGGCCGGCGATAGCTGCGCCTGGCCGTCCAGCAGCGAGATGAAATCGGCGAACAGCGTGGCGACGCCCCGTGCCACGTGTCCTGGCAGCCGTCCGGGCGTGAGGGCCTTGCGCAGGAAGTCGGCCAGTTCGGAGCCATGGTTGGGGCCGCTGACCGAGGTGACCGAGGCCACCTTGTCGGGGGCCAGGGCGGCGGCATACCGGGCGGCCAGCGCACCCTGGCTGTGGCCGATCAGGTTGACCCGGGTGGCGCCGGTGCCGGCCAGAACCCGATCGATCTGAACCAGCAATTGTTCGCCCCGGGCTTCGTTGGAATGGGTGGCTGACAAGTGCGGGATGAACACCCGGGCACCGCCTGCGCGTAGGGCCTGTTTGATGCCATGGAAAAGTTCGAAGCCGCCGATCTTGTCAAACCCGAACAACCCATGGACCAGCAGGATGGGAAATTGAGTGGTTGCATTCCGTTGCATGTTCGTACCTTTTTCGAGGAGGTTCACCTTGAGTTTGCGACTTCACTCTAATGCAGGCTCATCCTGTGCGGTGTAGGAAGAAACCGCCCTGATCCAGGGAAACCGGAATAAAAAAAGTGGGAAGAATGGGAGCTAACCCGGCGGTACTTGAGGATGTAGGAGGCCTCCTATAACCGCTGTCGTTTGCGGCTACAGGTTCGAGCGCCAAGGACCACTCGCGCTGTCGTCTTGTCTGGCTGCGGGGTTGGTGCGAGCGGGTTTTAATGGTTCCGCTGGGCGCCGTTATTCAAACGGTGCCTTCATCCAAGGACTGGAGCCTGTACATGATCACCTATCCATCGCTTCAACGATCCCGTTCAACCCCAGCAACAAGACTGCCGCCACCGGTCCTGGCAGCGGCCAGGGACGGGGTGATCAACCCCGCCTGGCGCAACGCCGTGGTGACTGTCAAGCCTTATCCCATGATGACCTGCGGGGATGAGGTGTTGCTGCGTTGGCACGGCCTCAACAACGATGGCGAACCCTACCGGCATGAAGTGGCCGGGTTCGTCACGGAGCGGCAAGTGGGGCGAGACGTCGTGTTCGTCGTGCGCGAACCGCATATCGCCGAGTTGGACGGCGGCTCGCTGGAGATCTCCTACCACGTGACGAGCAAGCGGTTGCCGGCCACACTGTTTTCGGAACACCTGCAACTGGAGATCGGCGATGCTTCGCCGCAACTGCTGCCTGCCATTGCCAACGATGCGGTGAGGGGCAGCCTCGATCCGAGTCGGGTGCCTGAAGGAACGTGGGTGAGCATTCGGCCCTACGCCAGGATGGCGATCGGCGATCGGTTGATCCTGACGGCCAGCAAGGATTTCAAAGCGCTGTGGCGCGATGTGCTGGACATAGAAGCCCATGCGGTGGGTCGTGAGGTATCGCTCTGGATCGATCATTCGCTGATCGCGCCCCATTCGGGACACGACCTGGCCCTGACCTATGTCGTCAGGCGTGGACACTCGGTGCGTCGGGCTGAGCCCTTGTCGTTGCACATCGGTCCGCTGCAGCGCCCAGCCTTGAAGGCCCTTCAGATTCGGGAGATGAACGACGGCTGGCTGGCGGTCGACGACCTGCAAGAGGGGGTGACGATTGTCATCGATGATCCCGGGCTTGAGGCGGGCGAGCTGGTCTGGTTGCAGTGCAATGGCAACTCCGCTTATGTGCTTGAGCGCGAAATCACCGAGGCCACGGCAGGTAAACCGCTCATGTTTGTGATTCCCGCAAGTTACTGGCAGGACCAGCGCGACAGGTCTGTGAGCATGTTCTATCAGGTCGAGCGCCTGGATGACGTCAGCCAGCGATCCGAGTGGGTGACGGTCCGGGTGCGTTCCAGCACGTCGGGCTGAGGCTAGTCCCGCGCAATCCTTGTGGGAGCGAGCTTGCTCGCGATGACGGTGTGTCAGGCAACCCAAGGCTGGCTGAACTGACGCCATCGCGAGCAAGCTCGCTCCCACAAAGGGCCCCATGCTGCCCCTGGTTCCAGGGACAGGTGGGTTCGGGACCTCAGGCTGGCAATTGCAACCTGCGATGAGCCTCGCGCAACAACTGCTCGGTGGACTCCCAGCCCAGGCAGCCATCGGTGACCGAGACGCCGTAGCGCATCGACGGGCCCAGCGGCTGGCAGCCTTCGAACAGGTGGCTTTCGAGCATCATGCCGATCAGGGAGCGGTTCCCTTGCAGCCGTTGTTCCAGCACGTCATTGAACACCTGCGGTTGACGCAGCGGGTCCTTGCCGCTGTTGGCGTGGCTGCAGTCCACCATGATCCGGGCGGGTATCTTGAGGCGGGTCAGGTCGCTGTGTATCTGCGTGACGCTCTGGCGATCATAGTTTGGCCCGCGATGGCCGCCGCGCAGCACCAGGTGGGTGTCGGGGTTGCCTGGGGTCTGGATGATCGCCGGATGGCCCTGGCTATCGACACCGAAATGCCGATGGGGGTGGGCCGCTGAGCGCATGGCGTCGCAGGCAATGCCGACCCCGCCGTCCGTGCCGTTCTTGAACCCCACCGGCATGCCCAGCCCGCTGGCCATCTCCCGGTGGATCTGCGATTCGGTGGTGCGAGCGCCAATGGCGACCCAACTGAGCAGGTCATCGAAGTAACTGGCGGCCATGGGTTGCAGCAGTTCGGTGGCGACGGGCAGGCCCAGTTGCAGCATTTCGCGCATCAACTCCCGGGACAAGGTCAAGCCGGTGGCCATGTCGTCGCTACCATCCAGGCCGGGATCGTAGGCCAGGCCTTTCCAACCCACAGTCGTTCGGGGCTTTTCCACGTAGGCGCGCATGACCAACAGCATGCTGTCGCTCACTTCGTGGGCCACGCGGGCCAGGTTGGAGGCGTATTCGAGGGCGGATTCGGGGTCATGGATCGAGCAGGGGCCGACGATGACCAGCAGGCGGGCATCTTCGCCGTTGAGGATCGCGCGGATGGCCTGGCGATGGGCGCTCACTTGGTGGCTCAACGCGGTGCTGAGCGGCAATTGATGCTTGAGTTGCAACGAGCTTGGCAGACGCAGGGTCAGGGCTTCGTTGGCAGGGTTGAGCGTGGACAGCGGCAAAGCAGAGACGGACGAATTCATGATCTGGCTTCCTGGACGGGCAGCGGGTTCGTTCCCGCGCCGGTCCTAGTGGGGTGTTCGACAATTGGCCGTATGGGCCCGCAATTGAGACTTGCCACCGGTAGGTGACCGATCGGAGGCGGCAGGCTGTCCCGAGCGGTGGCTGGTAAATCGCCAGGCGGAAAAACTGTCGTAACGGTAATAAGTGGCGTAGTTCATGGCTCAATCCTCAAGTTGTCTGGTGCTGCAAATGTAGGGGGCTGGAAAAACAAAACCCCCGGTCGGGAGGCCGACCGGGGGTTTGGAAAACTCTGGAAGGCGACCCGTTTTAAAGTGGGCGCCGGTTGGGTATCAGGCGCGCCAGTGGCTAAACCAATACCCAAAATAAAAGCTGACCGGAGTTTGAACGCTGTTCGCCCGGGCAGCCGCAACCGAGCGCGGGGCGCTGGCGGTTTGAAGCGCTGAGAGGGCGTTGAACATGGTCTGTCTCCGATGAATGGCCCTGAGCTTACTAGAGGGCAGGGCGGCGGTTCAATCAGAAAATTCTATCGAGGGCATGCAATTGTTCGCCCTGGCTTGAGTCCGCTGGGCTTTATGACAAACTTCAGGTTCGCACCGCCTTCCAGGGATGACCCATGACCGCTCCAGTCTTCGCCGCCGCCCAGTCGATTTCTGTCGCGGGGGACCTTCGCGCCAACCTCGCGTGTCATCAGCGTTTCATGGAGGCTGCCGCTGAGCAGGGAGTGCAGTTACTGGTATTCCCTGAACTGTCGCTCACCGGCTACGAACGCAGCCTGGCGGCGGATCTGTCGATCCTGCCGGAGGACGCCGTGCTGCAACCGCTGCGTGACCTGGCACAAGCGCTCGGCCTGACCGCCGTGGTGGGCATGCCCATTCGGCTGTCGGTCGACGCTCCGGTGGTGATCGGCGCGTTGGTCCTGGGTGCCGACGGCTCCCTCGGGGTCTACAGCAAGCAGCATCTGCACCCGGGGGAAGAAGTCGCCTTCGCCCCGGGTCACGGTGGCTCGACGCTGACAATGGGGCAGGATCGCATCGCGCTGGCGGTGTGTGCCGATTTTTCCCACGCCAGTCATGCGGCTGCGGCAGCCGGGCAGGGCGCTACGCTCTATGCAGCGGGGGTATTGATCACCGAGGGTGGCTACCTGCCCGATACGACGTTGTTGCAAGGCTATGCCCGGCAGCATGCCATGACCGTGCTGATGGCTAATCATGGCGGCGTCACCGGAGGCTGGGAGTCGGCTGGCCGCAGTGCCATCTGGGGCCCGGACGGTTCGCTGCTCGCGGCGGCGCCGGGTACGGGCGAGTCGTTGGTGATTGCCCGCCGTGACGTCAATGGTTGGGGCGGGCAAGTCGTGCCGGTGACAGTGCTTCAATGAGGTCTTCATGAGTTTCGAGTGGCGTGCTGCAACGAACGGGGATATCGACTTCGCCCGGCAGTTGACCTGCGACAACATGCTTGCCTATTACCTCAGGCATGATTTGCTCTGGCAGGACGAAGCGTTCGACCTGGCCTGGATCATTCGCCAGAACTGGATAATCAGTCGTGAAGGCCAGGCGCTGGGCTTTGTCAGCCTCAGTCGTGATGCCCGGGCGTTGTATATCCGTGAGCTGCAGATAAACGAGGCGTTCCGCGGGCAAGGCGCCGGTACCTGGACGATCGGACAGGTTTGGGACCTGGTGAAGCTGGAACGACGCCCGGCGCTGCGCCTGACGGTGTTCAAGGACAATCCCGCCAGGGCCTTGTACGAACGCATGGGCCTGCGTGTCGTGGGCGAGGACGAGTGTTTCCTGAGGATGCAGCGAGACGCCGGTGCTTGACGCCTCGGATGTCGTGCCGATAAAGATGCGTTGTAACTTTTATCTGTCCCTTTGCGCTAGGTCTGCCGGATGCTTTTTGCTAAGGTGTTGTGCAATCCAAATAAGACCAAATCGTGAGGTGTCTGCTTGATTAGGGTGTTAGTGGTCGATGACCATGATCTCGTCCGTACGGGCATTACACGAATGCTGGCTGACATCGACGGCCTGCAGGTAGTTGGTCAGGCTGAATCCGGTGAAGAGGCGCTGATCAAGGCGCGTGAGTTGAAACCCGACGTGGTGTTGATGGACGTCAAGATGCCTGGCATCGGCGGCCTTGAAGCCACGCGCAAGCTGCTGCGCAGTCACCCGGACATCAAGGTGGTCGCGGTGACCGTCTGCGAAGAGGACCCATTCCCCACCCGGCTGTTGCAAGCGGGCGCGGCGGGCTACCTCACCAAGGGCGCGGGCTTGAACGAAATGGTCCAGGCCATTCGTCTGGTTTTTGCCGGGCAACGCTACATCAGCCCGCAAATCGCCCAGCAGTTGGCGATCAAGTCATTCCAGCCGACCAACGATTCGCCTTTCGATGCGCTGTCGGAACGGGAAATCCAGATTGCCCTGATGATTGTCGGTTGCCAGAAGGTACAGATCATCTCCGACAAGCTGTGCCTGTCCCCCAAGACCGTCAACACCTACCGCTACCGTATCTTCGAGAAGCTTTCGATCAGCAGTGACGTCGAATTGACACTGTTGGCGGTGCGCCACGGCATGGTCGATGCCAGCGCCTGAAAATGACTGAATTGTTTGATCCCAGCGCGTTCCTCTCCACCTGCAGCGGTCGCCCCGGCGTGTACCGCATGTTCGACAGTGAGGCGCGCCTGCTTTATGTCGGCAAGGCCAAGAACCTCAAGAAACGCCTGGCCAGCTACTTCCGCAAGACCGGCCTGGCCCCGAAGACCTCTGCTCTGGTGGGGCGCATCGCGCAAATCGAAACGACGATCACCGCCAATGAAACCGAGGCCCTGCTGCTTGAGCAGACGCTGATCAAGGAATGGCGCCCGCCGTACAACATCCTGCTGCGCGACGACAAATCCTACCCCTACGTGTTTCTGTCCGACGGGGCGTTTCCGCGCCTGAGCATTCATCGGGGGGCCAAGAAGGCCAAGGGCAGGTATTTCGGCCCTTATCCCAGCGCCGGGGCGATTCGTGAAAGCCTCAGCCTGCTGCAGAAGACCTTCTTCGTTCGCCAGTGTGAAGACAGCTACTACAAGAACCGCACCCGGCCCTGCCTGCAGTACCAGATCAAGCGCTGTAAGGCGCCGTGTGTAGGATTTGTCGAGCCCGAGGTTTACGCCGAGGACGTGCGTCACTCGGTAATGTTCCTGGAGGGCCGCAGCAATGCGCTGACCGATGAGCTGTCGGCAGCCATGGAGGACGCGGCGGTCAACCTTGAATTCGAACGGGCCGCCGAGTTGCGCGACCAGATTGGTCTGCTGCGCCGCGTGCAAGACCAGCAAAGCATGGAAGGCGGCAGCGGTGATGTCGATGTGATCGCGGCGTTCATCAACCCGGGCGGCGCCTGCGTGCATTTGATCAGCGTGCGCGGTGGTCGTGTGCTGGGCAGCAAGAACTTCTTTCCCCAAGTGGGTATCGAGGAGGACGTAGCCGAGGTCATGGCGGCTTTCCTGGGCCAGTACTACATCAGCAGTCCGGAACGGGACTTGCCGGCCGAGTTGATCGTCAACGTGGTCCATGAGGATTTCCCGGCCCTGATCGAAGCCATCGACAAGCTCCGCGGTCGTGAACTGACCATCAGCCACCGCGTTCGCGGCACCCGTGCCCGTTGGCAGCAGTTGGCCGTGACCAACGCCGAACAGGCCCTGGGCGCGCGCCTGGCCAATCGTCAGCACGTGGCGGCGCGGTTCGATGCCCTGGCCGATGTCCTCAACCTGGATGAGCCGCCGCAGCGTCTGGAGTGCTACGACATCAGCCACTCAAGCGGCGAGGCGACCGTGGCCTCCTGCGTGGTGTTCGGTCCGGAAGGCCCGATCAAGTCCGACTACCGCCGTTACAACATCGAAGGCATCACGCCGGGCGATGACTATGCGGCGATGCATCAGGCGTTGATGCGGCGCTTCGGCAAGCTGAAGGACGGGGAGGGCAAGTTGCCGGATATCCTCCTGGTGGACGGCGGCAAAGGCCAGTTGTCCATGGCCCGCGATGTGCTCAATGAGTTGATGGTCCCGGACCTGATCCTGTTGGGCGTGGCCAAGGGCGCAACCCGTAAGGCGGGTTTCGAGACCTTGTACCTGAACGATGCCGCCCATGAGTTCACCCTCAAGGGCGATTCGCCAGCGCTGCACCTGATCCAACAGATTCGCGACGAAGCCCACCGTTTCGCCATCACCGGGCACCGTGCTCGCCGTGGCAAGACGCGCCGCACGTCTACACTTGAGGGTGTGGCAGGCGTTGGCCCGACGCGCCGTCGCGACTTGTTGAAACATTTTGGTGGATTGCAGGAACTGTCTCGTGCCAGCATCGAGGAGATAGCCAAAGCACCCGGTATCAGTAAAAAGCTCGCAGAGTCGATTTATGCAAACTTGCATAGCGAGTAGAATGCCCGTCAACCTCGTAGCCAGTTGTGCCGATGAATATCCCAAACCTGATTACCGTTCTACGCGTCCTGCTCATCCCGATCTTCATATTGCTGTTCTATTTGCCGTACCACTGGAGCTACGTGGCCTCCGCCTCGGTCTTCGCCTTCGCCGCCGCGACGGACTGGCTGGACGGCTACCTGGCCCGACGCCTGGAGCAGAGCACGCCGTTCGGTGCTTTTCTCGACCCCGTGGCCGACAAGCTGATGGTCGCGGTGGCCCTGGTGCTGCTGGTGCAGGAACATGGCAATCTCTGGCTGACCTTGCCGGCGGCGGTGATCATTGGCCGCGAAATCGTCGTCTCGGCGCTCCGTGAATGGATGGCCGAGCTGGGCGCTCGTGCCCAGGTTGCTGTGTCGAACCTCGGCAAATGGAAAACCGCCGCGCAGATGCTCGCACTGGTGATCCTGCTGGCCAACCCGTCGGATTTCAGCTTCTGGGTGCTGTTGGGCTACGCACTGCTGCTGGTTTCCGCTGGGCTGACGTTGTGGTCGATGGTCCAATACCTGCGTGCTGCGTGGCCGCATCTGCGGACGGATGTAGAGTCGAAATAAAACTTTTTTGAATCAAAGGGTTGACGGCGTAATCTGAACCTATAGAATGCGCCACACCAAGACGCGGGAATAGCTCAGTTGGTAGAGCACGACCTTGCCAAGGTCGGGGTCGCGAGTTCGAGTCTCGTTTCCCGCTCCAAATATTGCGCTGCAGAGTTCCACTGAATTCTGTAAGTGATTGAAATCAGGGCCTTTAGGCCCTTTTTTCATTCCAGCGGGAAGCACTGAAATCCAGCACTATCCGGTACGTTTAAGTCCAGAATTGAGTCCAGGATTCTGACGGGCTCTGAATCGGTTTAATGCTGGAGCAGATTGTGTAGCGAGATGAGCATCTGGCCCTGACTCTGTTCAGGAGCTCGCGATGGCACTCTCAGAAATGACAGTTCGGCATGCCCAAATCACCGGTAATGACTACACCCTCGGTGACAGTGATGGTCTCACTCTCAATGTGACGGCCACGGCGGAAAAGTCTGGCTCTTCCGTTACTACTGGGCAGGCAAGCAGAAGCGCATGTCCTTGGGTTGCTACCCACAAATCTCTCTCAAAGAAGCACGTACTCGACGTGACGAGGCGCGCGCCTTGGTTGCCCAGGGCATCAACCCTTATGAGCATCGTAAACAACAGCGGCTTGCTGTTCGTTTTGCGACAGAGCATACCTTCGAGGTCGTGTTCAATCAGTGGGTAGAGTTCCGCAGGTTGAGCCTAAAGGAAGGACGCCAGAGCACGCTCTCGCAAATCTTGCGAATCTTCAATAAAGACGTCTTGCCCATACTGGGT
The DNA here is from genome assembly GCF_900115235.1 of Pseudomonas sp. NFACC24-1. Classification (NCBI taxonomy): domain Bacteria; kingdom Pseudomonadati; phylum Pseudomonadota; class Gammaproteobacteria; order Pseudomonadales; family Pseudomonadaceae; genus Pseudomonas; species Pseudomonas sp. NFACC24-1. Next base: position 34,425 of record NZ_FOVS01000018.1, on the reverse strand, counting down.
GGACGGTCTATCTACGATATCAATCGTCACGATCTGCTGGATTTACTGAGCAGAATCGAACAGCGCAAGGCCTTAACCACCGCCGAAAAATGCCGAACCTGGTTCAACCAACTGTTCCGTTATGCGCTGGTGAAGATCGAGGGGCTGGAACACAATCCGGCTTCAGACCTTGATGTTGTTGCACTCCCCAAACCGCCTGTTACGCACAACCCATTTCTTCGTATGGACGAGCTTCCGGGATTGATGGCTGCTCTTCGAAATTACGGTGGCGTCAACCAAACTCGGCTTGGCCTTCGGTTGTTGTTGCTGACCGGTGTCCGCACGGGCGAATTGCGGTTGGCGACGCCCGACCAGTTCGATCTGGAGAAGCGTTTGTGGGTCATACCGGCGGAGGTGGTGAAGCAGCTCCAGTTAGCGATGCGAAAGGCGGGTAAGCAGATCCAAAACGTACCGCCCTACATCGTGCCGCTGTCGGTGCAGGCGCTCGAGATCGTGCGTCACTTGCTGGATCAGGTTGTCCCCGCACAGCGCTACTTATTTGTGCATCGAAGCGACCTGAGCAAGCGCATCAGTGAGAACACGCTGAGTGGCGCGCTACGCCGGATGGGGTACGCCGATCAACTCACCGGTCATGGAATGAGGGCGACGATCTCGACGGCGTTGAACGAGATCGGATACCCGAAGGTGTGGGTGGATGCTCAGCTTTCTCATGCGGATCCGGATAAGGTGAGTGCGGCTTACAACCACGCGGAGTATGTCGAGCAGCGCCGAACGATGATGCAGGACTGGGCGAATCGTCTGGATCTTTGGGGGCAGGGCCAACTGAAAGCGGCAAGCTCTCCACTGACTATTCGTTTAGAAGGTGCAGCGTCGTTACCTTCGTTGGAAAACGCGAATGCCAACGCCGTTCTGTACAGTAGTGGCTTCCCACCGACGACTGTCTCTGCCTCCGAAATGTCCGTCAGCAACGAACCGGTCCATCACGCGGCTCAGTATTCACCTGTCCTACCTGCTCCAACGCAGGCTGAACAGCTGCGCGAACCTCAAGTATCTGACATACAACGTCAGCGCGCCGAGATGCTAGCTACCTATGAAGCTTCGAATAATTTGCCGCTGCTTGTCTTCGCCAAACTGGCAGGAAAATCCCGAGATCAGATCAACCGCGATATCAAGGCTCGGCGCCTGCTATCCCTGAGCCTAGGGAATCGCGGTCAGCGCATTCCCGATTGGCAACTTGATCCACTGCGGCACAAGTTGGTACTTGCTGTGTTAGCGCGATTTCCGGATGTCGATGCATGGAGGCTTTACCGGACGGTCTGTGAGCCTCATGAGCGACTGAAGGGGCATTCGCCAATCGATGTACTCACTCTGGAGAATTTCGAAGTGACTGTGCGGATCGTTTGTAGCGCGCTGGGCTCAAGCTGAGGTGCTGTCTCGTGCGGTGATAACGAATGTTGCTGCTTTCTTGGGCCCGTCTAGCGCTACTCCTGAATGTGTGGGCTACGCAAGTCGCCTGATGTTTCGGAGCTGGTTGGCTAGAGGATTCTATTGCGCAGGAAGACGCCATTTGGCAATATCCCGCTCCCGCACTCTTTTGTCAGCCCTCCATCCCTCTCATTTTGGGGCTGTGTTTTTGAGGGGCGGGTAATCACCCGGCCTCGTCAGACTGTGTGAAAACGCAGTCCGCCGCGGTTTAAAGCAAATGCCCGACTTGTCGGGGCATTTGCTTTTCTGCAATCTGAAAAATGAAGGGCCTTTCAGCCCATCAGCGCCATCAGCTTCTGTGCTCCCAGCACCTGGATAGCTCTTTTCAAGTTGTAGGCCTGGTACTGCAAGTGCCATTTCTGCGCGAGCACCCTGTAACTGGCGCAGCAAAAACCGGCCATTGCCGAAAATCCATTGCTTCAGGTTGCCGAAGGGATGTTCGACGATGGAGCGCCGATGCCCCATCATTTCCAGGTGCGCCTTCATTCGCACTTCCATTCGCTCAAATGCTGCTTCATGGGCGTGGCGCATCAGATACCGGCGTTCTGCCTTGGTGCAGCGGTTTTTCAGCGGACAACTTCGGCAGTCGCTGATGGCCGCCTGATAGATTCGGTCGCCCTTGCTCAGTTGCTTGAGTGTCAACCGGTTGCCTGCGGGGCATTGGTACTGATCGGTGTTCGAGTCGTAGTTGAATTCGGTGCGGTCAAAGTATTGCTCGTCGCCACCGGTGGTGTTGATCGCCCGATTGGGAGGCACAAAAGCCGTGATCGCCGCGTCTTCGCAGGCCTGGAACTGGGCACCATTGGAATAACCGGCATCCGCCGTGACGCAAAGTTCGGATTGATCCAGCTTCTCTTTGGCTGCTTTGGCCATCGGTTCCAACTGACGGTTGTCGGTGCCTTCCTGAGTCACTTCGTGGTGCAGAATCAGGCAATGCTTGGCATCCACCGCACTTTGAATGTTGTAGGCCACGAGCGGCCCGGACGCTGTTCGCATTTTTTGCGCATCGGATTCACCCACAACGTGCTGAACCAGACCTTGAGCTTGCATCAGCACTTGGCAGGTCTGGTTATTGGCCTTTTTTACCTGCAACTCCGCCAGCGCTGCCTGCACCGCTGAACGATCAATCGACTCGCCTTCTTCGTCACGATCGGCCTCATCGAGTTGCGCCAGATAATGCGCAATTTTCTTGTCGAGCGCCGCTTCCCGTTGCTGGAGCTTTTTCGGTGTCAGATGTTTGCGGCTGGAAGCCACAGCTTGAAATAGGTTGGTGGTAGTTTTTGGGGCATCAAACTACGCGTCGGAGGTTGAAACCTTGAATGTCCGCAGCGCCTTTCAGGCTGAGACTTCACGTAGGAACGTGCTGAAAAGGCGCTTTCACCGCCCGATCCTATGAAAACACCGACTTTTTCAAAAAAAGAATTCACCCGAAGCGGATATTGCGTTTATTGCGCATCGAGACCAGAAGGCTAAGGACTTGCGTACACGTGAAGCCAAGGATCAGAAAACTGGCTCCGTGGGCTGCTGCAAAAAGTTGCCAGATAGCGAACAGTAGCAACTGCAAGGTCCGTTCAGCCAAAACGTATAGCTGTTCCGGTGTCTTCTGATTGGGATTGGGCGAGGAATTCATGCCCCTGATCGTGCCAGAGCAGGCGATCGGCGGCGATCAATCAATAGGCTGATGGCAGGTGCAAAAACACTCTGATCGCGCCGCCTGTACCAACCGGTTGCCAAGGCAACCCCAATACCAAGGCGTGAAATTGCTCGATTTACTCGCCAAACTCAGCAAACCATTGTGTTGCGAGAGATTGGACAACTTGGGTACGGCTGATGGGAGCTGACCCACTCAGCCACATCATCAACACATGCTCAGTGTAAGTGCCAAGCATAAACAAGCGAAGTTTTGCATTCTCAAGATTATGGCTGTTGCGACCCGACCAAGCTGGTAATTGAGAGGATACTTCCCATATTCGCTTAAACCACGCTCTTGAAAGTTCAGGCTCAAGCGCAATTGCTTCATTTGACGCTAATGCGATAGATCGACTGTTTTCCCAGAAAATAACAAGAGCTGCTACCCAGTCTTCAATGCCGGTTTTCGAAAGAGGGGACTCGCTGTCAAGCTTTAACAAGAGAGACAGCATTTGAGGCATGTAAATTTCTTGCCAACCGGCCATCAAAGCCTCAGGCTTGCTGCGGAAGTGCAGATAGAAAGTAGCGCGGCCGGTACCTGCATAAGAGGTAATGTTGTCGATGGTTGCGCTCTGATAGCCTTTTGAGCTAATTATATCAATTGTCGCTTTGAGTAAGCGCTCGCGAGTTTCTTGCTGTTGCTCTGCTCTTAGCGTTGCGGGCTTTCTTAACTTCTTGTTAATCAAAGCAAAACCTCATCTCAATTCGATTTTTTACGTTCGGCATAAGTTGGCGACATCGCTAGCGAAGGGTCCAGGTTCTTTAACTCTTCACGCACAACTTGTCGCAACCAGCTCACCGAAGGCTCATCTTCCATTCTCTTGTGCCAATGAAGCTTCAGCTCAAACTTTGGAACCTCAACGGGCGGCGGCAATAACCTAATCTGATTGCTGGCGAACCATATGCCTAATGATAACGGCACCGTAGCAATCATGTCTGTACTGGCTATCAATTGGGGGACGCTCATGAAGTGGGGAACCTCCAAATGGATACGGCGATGTAGTTTCAGCTCCCTCAAGTGATATTCAAAAATCTCTTGGCTTCGCCCCTCTTGGTTCACCACAAGATGATCTGCCCCTAAAAACTGTTCCAGGCTCAGTGAGTCCTTAATCGTTGGGTGGTCACTGCGTACGATGCAGGTGAACGAATGGTCGAAAAGATCCTGAGTAATGACAGCGCTACCAGAAAGATCGGGGAAATAACCTATGGCGAGATCAACGCTGCCTTGCTCCAGGGCTGACTCCAACTGCTGATGAGGTAGAGATACGCATCGGAGATCGGTATGAGGCGCATCTTCACCAAGACGCCTCAGGATGGGGGGGACGAAGATAAGTGCTCCGATGTCAGACGTGCTGATGGTGAAAAGCCTGTCGCTATCGGTGGGTTTGAAGATCGGCTTCGAGAGAATGTCGGTTTTTATGGACTGCAAGACATTGGATACGGCTGATGCGATTGAAAGGGCGAAAGGGGTCGCCCGCATGCCCCTCCCTGTCGATTGGAACAGAGGATCTTCGAAATAGTCACGCAGGCGTCGCAAGCTAGCACTGGCCATCGGCTGGCTCATCCCCAGTCGACGTGCAGCCGCCGAAAGGTTCTGTTCCCTGTTCAACTCATCCAGCAAAAGCAGCAAATTGAGGTCAAGCCGTCTGATATCCATCCTGCTTATATCTCTTATTGTTTTTTAAGGGATTCTCAATGTTTTCGGTATGTCGTAGGGTGTTGCCACATAGGGAGCGCAGGTGTTGGGCAGAAAGAGTATTGCAAGGCCATATTGGTTCTGAATTTTTCTTTCATAGAGTGAGTCTATGCCTCATATAATACTATAAGTGATCTACTTAAATCAATTATTCGATCTGTTCTGAGGATGATCGATTTAAGTGTATAAAGCCAAATATAATTGAGATTGTTGGTGAAATCAATCGTGAACAAAAATAATCAATATGTGCTTTCGCTGGCCTGTCTGGACGCTCCAGGGATTGTTTCTGAGGTTACTACCTACCTCTTCAAGCATGGAGCGAATATCGTTGAGGCGGAGCAGTTCAATGATGAGGAAAGTAAAAAATTCTTCATGCGAGTGGTCGTCGAAATAGATGAGCCCGCAGTTCGTGACATTGAGCGCACTTTTTCAGAGATTGTTAAAAAGTACAATGCGGAGTGGTGGTTTAGAGCGCGTACTGATCGTAAAAAAGTCGTGATTATGGTTTCAAAGTTTGACCATTGCCTGGGTGATTTGCTTTATCGCCATCGCCTAGGTGAGTTAAATATGGATGTTGTTGGTATTGTTTCCAACCACCCACGCGAGTCATTGAGTGTAAGTTTAGTTGGCAGCATTCCTTTCCATTACTTACCTGTTACCGCAGAAACTAAGTCTTCGCAAGAAGCACAAATCAAGAAGATTGTGACTGAGAGTCAAGCTGATTTGGTGGTACTTGCTCGGTACATGCAAATTCTGTCGGATGACCTCTCTGTCTTTCTGTCGGGCCGGTGCATAAACATCCACCACAGCTTCTTGCCTGGTTTCAAAGGAGCAAAGCCCTATCACCAAGCTCATACCCGTGGCGTAAAGCTTATCGGGGCAACGGCTCATTTCGTCACTGCCGACCTGGATGAAGGTCCGATCATCGAGCAAGACGTTGAACGAGTAAGCCATCGGGATTCCGCTGAAGATCTAGTCCGCAAAGGGCGTGATATCGAGCGTCGGGTGCTGTCTCGCGCAGTGTTGCTTTTCCTTGAGGATCGACTCATTGCAAACGGTCGGCGAACCGTCGTATTTGCCGACTGATCACGCCAAAAAAAATAAGTCAGGAGCTAATTCATGAGCACTAATGGCATGCGCAAAACGCCAGAAGGATACTTCACCAGTCGTTGGGGGCAACCCGAGTACACCGACTGGATCGACGAGAGCATGTCTTGGAAACAGACCTGTTCAATTGGCGACTGGTCTTTCCTTTGGGAGCGTAAGTTTAAAGGTCCTGATGCGCTTAAGCTGTTCTCTGATATCTCCGTTAACAGCTTCGAAAAATTCGACATCCTGCAATCGAAGCACGTTACACATACGACTCAAGCCGGCAAGGTGATTGCTGAAGGCATTCTCACTAGACTTACTGGAGATGAGTTCCTGCTGTTCGGGCGTGGCACTTTCTGGGCCGAGTACGTTCGCCGCAACGGAAACTACAGCGTCGTCTCTGAAGTCCAGGATGGATTCAATTTCCAGGTTGCTGGTCCTACCGCTCTTCCATTGATCGAGCAGGTTTCGGGGCAGTCGTTGCGAGACGTGAAATTCATGCACTCCGCTGAGATTGAAATCGCCGGTTGCCGAATGTTGGCTCTGCGCCAGGGCATGTCGGGCGAGATCGGGTTTGAGTTGCAGGGGCCAAAGGCTGATGCCGCCAAGGTCTATGAGACCATTGTCGCGGCAGGGCAGGAATATGGTCTTCGCCGTCTCGGTGGGCGCGCGGTGTTTATCAACCATCTTGAAGCCTGCTTCCCAACCATCGTCACGGATTATATGCCAGCAATCTTCGACTCGGAGATGGAGGGCTATTTAAAGGAATTTCGTTCGGCTATGCCGAGCTTTGCTTCGACCTTTAATGTCGCCGGTAGCTTTGAATCCAACAACGTCAGCGACTGGTACCGTAGCCCTGTCGAACTTGGTTGGGCAAAAACAATCAAGTTTGACCACGAATTCATTGGGCGAGCAGCCCTGGAAAAGGAAGTCGCTCAGCCGCGTCGTGTCATGCGCACTTTGGTTTGGAATGGTGATGACGTCGCAGCGGTTTACGCGTCTCTGTTCCAGAAGGAACTGACGCCGTTCCAGTACATGGAAATGCCGCGAGATCAGCGCGGCTTCATGTACGCAGATCGGGTATTGCGAAATGGACGAGACGTAGGCGTGACCACTTCGCGCGGATATAGCTTCTATTTCCGCGAAATGCTCTCGCTTTGCACCATCGATGTGGAGCATGCGGACATAGGCAATGAAGTGAGTGTGATCTGGGGTGACCCAGGCAAGCCGCAGAAAGAGATTCGCGCGACAGTTGCAACTGCTCCCTACAAGCAAGACAACCGGCGCTCAGATTTGAGCAAAGTTTGATAGGGGGCAGCTCATGACGGCGCAATTGATTGACGGGAAGGCCATTGCGGCTCAAGTCAGACTTGAAGTCAAAGAAGGCGTTGCTGCCTTCGTCGCTGCTGGCTGGCCCATTCCTGCGTTAGCGGTTGTGCTTGTCGGAGAAGATCCGGCAAGCGAAGTTTACGTCGAGAATAAGGTCCGGCAGACAGAAGCCGTTGGGATGCGCTCGCAGCGCTTCGTACTGCCTGCGGACACTAGTGAAAACGATCTGCTTGCATTGATTGATAAGCTCAACACTGACGATTCGGTAAGCGGAATTCTGGTGCAGTTCCCGTTGCCGCCGCAGTTTGACGTAGCCAATGTAATCAGTGCGATTGATCCCGGAAAGGACGTCGATGGCTTCAATCCGCTGAACGTCGGTCGTTTGGCGGCGGGCTTAGATGGAGGGTTGACACCCTGCACCCCTATGGGGGTCATGCGCCTTATACGCTCGGTACATGATGATATAGCCGGTCTTGGCGTCTTGGTAGTCGGTGCTTCGAACGTGGTAGGCCGTCCTCTAGCGCGCCTGCTACTTCAAGCGCAGTGCACGGTATCTATCGCTCACATTCGGACGACAGACCTTGAAAAACGCTGCCGAGAAGCAGATATCCTAGTCGTTGCTACAGGTGTTCCCGGGCTTATTCGCGGCGACTTCATTAAGCCTGGAGCAACGGTGATCGATGTCGGGATCAGCCGTGTGAGGCTCCCTAGCGGTAAAGACAAACTCACCGGTGATGTCGCATTCGACGAAGCTGTGGAGGTAGCAGGCGCAATTACCCCTGTTCCAGGGGGCGTAGGTCCGATGACTATCGCGTGTCTGCTAGCTAATACATTGCAAGCCGCCAAAGCCTCTGTCGGCTTAGTCTGAGACGTCACGCAGTTGAACACCCAGATCTACTAATAAAAACAACGAGGTCGCTATGAACGTTAAATATGATTTCTCTGGAAAAGTTGCTTTGGTAACTGGTGCAGGTTCAGGTATAGGACGTGCTACGGCGCTTGCTTTTGCTCAGGCTGGTGCTTCGGTTGCGGTAGCAGATATTGCGGCAGAGCACGGTCAAGAGACCGTTCGACTAATCAAGCGAGCTGGTGGCGAGGCCACATTTTTTTATGTAGATGTAGGGTCAGAGGAAAGCGTTGAGGCGATGTTGGCCGGTGTTGTAGATCAGTACGGCGGTCTTGATTTTGCTCACAACAACGCAGGCATTGAAGCCAATATTGTTCCGTTGGCCGAGCTGGATTCTGACAACTGGCGTCGCGTTATCGATGTCAATTTGTCCTCGATCTTCTACTGCCTCAAAGGCGAGATTCCTCTGCTGCTCGCTCGGGGCGGCGGTGCCATCGTAAATACCGCCTCTGCATCCGGTTTGATTGGTGGCTACCGCCTCTCAGGTTATACCGCTACCAAGCATGGCGTCGTTGGTCTGACGAAGGCAGCGGCAATTGATTATGCCAACCAGAACATTCGCATCAACGCAGTTTGCCCTGGCCCGGTCGATTCTCCGTTCCTCAAAGACATGCCTCAACCGATGCGTGATCGTCTGCTGTTTGGCACCCCCATCGGTCGTTTGGCAATTGCTGAGGAAATAGCGCGCTCCGTCCTTTGGCTGTGCTCTGATGACTCCAAATACGTACTCGGTCATTCCCTTTCTGTGGATGGCGGTGTTGCGGTGACTGCAGTTGGCACCCGTATGGACGACTTGTTCTAACCACTGAGTTGTAAGCAGGAAGGTAAACGCCGGATCTGTCGTCGTTATTGCTGCAAACCCCGACGGACTTCGCTGCGAAGTTCTCGTTATTTCTGTTTTCAGGCGGCGCTGCGCATTGACGTAATGGCGTTGATGGCCTTCTGCCGCCTTTTTTGTACCGCAAGCAAACGGAGACTCAAGAGTTGAGCAGTCAAGATTTAGTGCGGGTATTGGAAACGCCCCTGAAGCTGAATGCGAAGCCGGGCGAGAAAATCTACATCATCACTGACACTTCTATGGAGCCAGAGGTTTGGCAGGCGCTTGCCGATGCTGCGCTCAGTCTATCCATGGAGCCCACCGTGGCGATCATGCAGCCGCGAGCTTTTCATGCTCAAGACCCGGTACCTGCCGTGGTCGCGGGTGCTCTTGATCCCAGCAACGATTTGGTTGTTTATCTCACCAGCACGGCACTTGCGCATGCTCCGATCACAGAGCTTCTAATTGAGCATGGGCGTCGTTTCGTGCTGATGGAAGAACTGACCGCATCCATGCTGGCGAAGGACGGTCCGGCAGGTGCGGACTACTTCGCGCTGAACGTTCTCGGCAAGAAAATCGCCGACATTTTTACCAACGGAAGGCAGGTCACAGTGACTTGTCCTAACGGTACCAACTTGACTGCGAGCATCGAGGGGCGGGTCGGACGCGCTATTACCGGGCTCCCGGTAGTTATGCGCCCTGGTGGAGGAAGCGGCTGTGCCTTCCCAGATGGCGAAACACACGTCTGTCCAGTTGAAGGTACAGGCGAGGGAACTGTCGTTTTCGACTTGACCGCTCACTCCGTTGGTGCATTGCGAGAGCACATCACTGTCACTGTGAGGAACGGCATGGCTGTCGCCATCGAGGGTGGTGAGCAAGCGGCTGCTTGGCGCGAGATTTTTGCGCAACACGGTGACCCTGAAAGCTTTAACTGCCCAGCCGAGATTGCCATTGGGTTGAACCCCAAGGTTCGCCCGACCGGCTCGATGCGCACCGATAAAAAGATGTACGCGACCTCTCACATTGGGCTTGGGGATACCACTGCATTAGGTGGTACCTGCAAGGCCAAGTTGCGTCTTGAGGGCGTCATTCGCGAACCCTGCATCAGCGTGGACGGCGTCGTGATCACTCGTGCCGGGAAAATTCTGCTCGATTAGTTAACCAGCGCTACGAGCTTCGTATTGCCTACGTCGCGCCTGATTGGCGGACGATTTTTTGTGAGAACGCTATGACTACTCAATGGAACCATTACATCAACGGCGATTTTATTGCTCCTTCGTCGGGCGAGTTCATTTATGAATTCGTTCCTACGACTGGGCTTCAGGGTGATCAAATTGCCCGTGGCTCTGCTGCTGACGTGGACCTCGCGGTTAGCTCTGCCGCCGCCGCCCAGTCTGCATGGAATGCTCGTAAACCCATTGAACGTGGGCGTGTCCTTCTCGCAATCGCGCGTTTGATTCGAACAAACGCTGCTGCGTTTTGCACAAAGGAAGCCGAAGAAACCGGGAAACCGGTGAAGATGGCTGCATTTGAAATCGAGGCCTGCGCTCAGTACTTCGAGTACTACGGTGGTTTGGCAACCGCGATCCAGGGCGAGACCATCAATTTGGGCCCCAACTATCACGCTTACACCACCCGCGAAGCATTCGGTGTAGTAGGGGTGATTCTGCCGTGGAACTCCCCGCTGAATCAGGCTGGCCGGGCTATTGCCCCGGCACTCGTTTCCGGTAATACGGTTGTGGTGAAACCTTCAGAATTCACCTCTATCACCATGCTGCAGCTGGCTGAAATGGCTGTGAAAGAAGCGGGTCTGCCTGCTGGAGTCCTGAACGTGATTACCGGTACCGGTAAGGAGATCGGCGAACCGTTGGTTAAGCACCCCCTGATTCGAAAAGTCGCGTTCACAGGTTCGGTTCGCGCGGGTAAAGAGATCGGCAAACTCGCCGCAGATCGCATTATTCCGCTTTCCCTTGAGTTGGGCGGTAAGTCGCCAAACATCGTCTTTGAAGATGCAGACCTGGATCGTGCAGTTGCCGGCAGCGTGTTCGCATTTACGGTGAACACAGGCCAGGTTTGCCTGGCTGGCACTCGCTGCCTGGTGCACCAATCGATCTACCAAAAGTTCGCCAAAAAGCTTGCCAGCGCGGTGGAGGCTCTCGAGTTCAGTGATGGTGAGAACTTCGGGTTGGGGCCTTTGACAACCAAGGCCCAGTACGAACAGGTACACGCCTACAACAAGCTGGCGATCCAAGAAGGCGCAGAACAACTGGTAGGCGGCGATGTGCCGAGCGACAAAGCGGGTTGGTATGTCCGCCCGACCGTTTTCACCAATGTGAACAACTCCATGCGTATCGCGCGGGAGGAGATCTTTGGTCCGGTATTGGTCCTGATGCCGTTCAAAGATGAGCAGGAGGCGGTGGTCATCGCAAACGACTCGGAATACGGCCTGGCTGCAGGGCTATGGACCTCTGATTTGGCTCGCGCGCACCGAGTCGCTGCGCAACTTGAGGCCGGTCAGGTGTATGTCAACGAATACCCTTCCGGTGGTGTTGAAACGCCTTTTGGTGGATTCAAACAGAGTGGTTATGGCCGTGAAAAAGGCCTGGAGGCGCTCCACCACTACACCCAAACCAAGACGACCATCATCCGAATTTAATCGCGAAGAGCAGATTCGATTGCGTCTGGAATGAGGAGCCGCGGGTGTACGACTACATAATCATTGGAGCAGGTTCAGCCGGTTGCGTGTTAGCCAATCGGCTGTCTGCAAACCCAAGCCATTCTGTCCTTCTGTTGGAGGCCGGCGAGAAGCCAAAGGGGTTGTGGGCTTCTATGCCAGCCGGGGTGTCTCGGATCATTTTGCCTGGGCCGCTGAACTGGGCGTACCAATCAGAACCGGACCCCAGCCTGGGGGGGCGGACGATTTATGTTCCTCGCGGGAAGGCGTTGGGCGGTTCCAGCGCGATCAACGGAATGGCATTTCTTCGAGGACATCGGGCTGACTACGACCAATGGGAAGCGCTTGGGAATCCAGGCTGGGGTTGGAATGACGTCCTGCCATTTTTCAAGAAAATTGAGCACCGTGCCGAGGGCGATTCTCGGTTTCGCGGCCGAGATGGTGAGCTGTGGGTTACGGACCCTGTCTTCAAACATCGGTCCTCGGCAGCGTTTATTGAGTCATGTGTGGCAGCCGGTATTGAACGACTCGAAGACCTGAACTCTCCCGTTCCTGAAGGAACTGGTTTCCTTCAGTTCACCATCAAGGATGGTAGACGCCATTCGGCAGCGGCTGCCTTCCTGACACCGGTACTGGATCGGCCCAACCTGCATGTCGTTACTGGCGCGACAGTCGAAAGGCTGATCGTGGGAAACGGTCGCGCCATTGGCGTCGAGTACAGACGTGAAGGCGAAAAGGTGGTCGCTAACGCCTTCGAGACGATTCTCTCGGCAGGTGCAATTGACTCACCGAAACTGTTGATGCTTTCGGGTATCGGTCCATCCGAGGAACTGGAGCGCAACGGTATTCCGTTGATCAGTGACCTGCGTGGCGTCGGCCAGAACCTACACGACCATGTGTATGTGCACTCGGGTATCGAGACCGACCGCCAGGCTTCATTGAACAAAGACCTGCGCGGTATTCGATCCTTGTTACAGGGCGCGAATTATCTGCTCAGAGGCAAAGGCAGTTTAACGATGGGGGCCTCTCAGGCCGTCGCCCTGACCAGGGTTTTGTCAGGTTCTAACCGCCCCGATACGCAGATCAACTATCGGCCATTGAGTTGGCATTTCAACAAGCAAGGGCTCGTCGAAATCGGAAAGGACAATGCAGTCACCATCTCTACGTGCCAGCTAAATCCCCGCTCTCGTGGCCGGCTTACGCTCGCCTCCAGCAACCCCGATGACGCTCCTCGAATTTACCCAAATTATTTCGGTGACGAGCGCGATATGGCTGCAGCTATCGCGGCTGTTCGAAAGGTCCGAGAGATCGTTGCGAAAGGGCCGTTAGCCCAACACGTGAAGAACGTAACGCCGCCAAATTCGCTAAGTGATCAGGAGATCGCAGATTACATCAGGCGAGAAGGCGCGAACTCGATGATGCACTGGGTTGGCTCTTGCAAGATGGGTTCGGACGCCATGGCTGTGGTGGACGAGCGCTTGCGCGTCCACGGCATAGCAGGGCTGCGAGTGGTTGATGCGTCTGTTATGCCAACCATCACCTCCGGGAACACTAATGCTCCAACAATCATGATCGGTGAAAAAGGTGCCGCAATGATCCTAGAAGATCGAGGGCATGCGTGGGCAGAGATTCAGGTGCGGCCAATGGCAATAGGCAGCTCAACGTAAGCCTGGAAGTACGACGGGCGAACCCCGACGTAGGCCAGTTTTTCCCATAACAAAAAAGCCAGAACTCATTGGTATCGACGATACACCGGAGAAACAAAATGTCTTCGACAACTCATGTGCCCAGCTCGTCGTTGGACCCTTTTTCGGAAGAGGCAATTGCAGCGGGACCGCAGTTTTTGATCGACTTGTGTGAGTCCGCACCCATCATCTGGCTTGAGAAGTATCAGGCGTATTGCACGGGTCGCCACGATCTCACTCAGAAGATCCTCCGCGATTGGCAAACCTTTACCTCGACCATCAAAGCCTTTGGGCCTCGTGAACATATCCCGAACATTCTGGTTGCGGAGGATCCACCGGATCACGCCGCCCATCGTGATCCTATTATGAAACTGTTCACTCCCGTTGCCTTGGCCAAGTATCAGGACTATTTCGATCAGTGCGCTGATGTTCTGGTTGAGGACTTGGTTCGGAGAGAGTACGTGGACGGTTTCTCTGACATTGCGGCCAGCTACGTGCTGAAGGTGTTTCCCGATGTCCTGGGTCTGAAAACCGTAGAGCGTCGGCGTCTGCTGGATTTCGGTGATCTTGCTTTCAACTCCACCATGCCAATGAATGATCTCTACAAAGAGTGCAAGGCTCGCAGTGGAGATGTGCTGGAGTGGTTCAACCAACAGTGTGTGCGTGCTGCGATCACTACTGATGGTATTGCCTCTGAAATCTATGCACTCGGAGACAAGGGCGAAGTTTCTGCTGATACCGCCTACCTTCTGGTTCGAGGTGTATTCACGGGTGGATTCGATACAACTGTGCTGTCGATTGCTTCTGGCCTCAAGGCATTTGCGGATAACCCGGAGCAATGGGACAAGCTGCGTGTCGACCCAGATCTGATGCGCCCTGCATTTGAGGAAGTCATCCGTCTGGATCCTCCGTCCAGATTTTTAGGTCGTGGTGTAACGACTGACACCGAGCTAGCCGGCGTCGCATTGAAGGCCGGTGATCGTATTGCGTGCTTCTTGGGAGCGGCAGGGCGTGACTCCCGTAAGTGGGAGCGTCACGACGCATTCGACATCGCCCGTAAAGGGGTTATGGGCCACACATCGTTTGGGTTCGGCCTGCATTCATGCTTGGGGCAAGCCGTCGCGCGGATGGAATTCAAGGCAATCATTTCTGCACTGGCGAAGCGAGTTCGACGAATCGAGCTAGTGGGCGAGCCTGTTCGGAATATCAACAACCAGGCCAGTGGTTGGAAGTCTCTGCCATTGAGGCTGGTCGGCTAATCGAGCAGTAATTCGATGAACTCGCGGAAGATTGATCATGAAGTTTGAAGAGGCTTTTTCGGTAGCAGGTGCCACTGTCATCGTGACCGGTGCGGCCAGTGGGCTAGGACTCGCGTTCACCGAGGCAATGGCGGTGGGCGGCGCGAACGTAGTAATGCTCGATTTGAACCCTCGACGGCTGAGTACCCAGGCTGATCGTCTAAAAGACCTGGGGTATTCGATAGCGTCTCACGTCCTCAACGTGACTGACCGAAAAGCCGTCGACCTTATCTACGATCAGGTTGCGGCAACGTATGGCGGCATTGATGTGGTTTTCTCGAATGCAGGTATTGATCCTGGGCCAGGGTTTGCTGCGCTCAACGAAAACGGTGAACGTGATTCTGCCAACTACCTGGAACAGTACGCGGATGTCAGGTGGCAGAAGGTCATCTCCGTCAGTCTGGACGCGGTGTTCTACTCAATTCGAGCGGCAGCGCGCCATATGAGACCCCGTAAATCTGGTTCGATCATTGTCACCACATCGGTTTCGGCATTGAGGCCAGCCGTCACGCTAGGTGCTGCTTACGCGGCGGCCAAAGCAGGAGCCGCACAGTTGGTTCGTGCTACCGCTTTGGAGTTGGCAGGCGACGGGGTACGAGTCAATGCCATCGCCCCAGGCCCCTTTGAAACCGACATCGGCGGCGGCTTCATGCACCAGGATGAGATCCGGGCAAAGATGGCTGCTGGCGTGCCAATGGGGCGGGTCGCTGATGTGGAGGAAATAAAACCCCTGGCGCTTTATCTGGCTTCCCGTGCATCAGGTTTTGTAACCGGGCAACAGTTCGTAATTGACGGTGGCCTTTCCCTGTCTGCTGCCAGGGCTTGATCGCTCCAAACACTACGCAACGTTACAAGACCCCATGAGCTCGCTCAGGGTTTGTAGCAACCGCTTTGCCACGTGATTAGAGAGGACGAACAATGAACGATAAAATGTCCGCACTTGATACGGGTGCAGTTGTGAACCCAGGCTGGTATCGATTCAAGCTGGGTAGTTTTGAAATTACGGTCGTGTCAGATGGGCCTATGCCTTTGAAACCTCCGTCTTCCGGTTTTTCCGACGCGCCGTTGGACGAAGTGGATGCTCTCCTGACAGAGAACTTTTTGCCGACCGATCAGCTGCTGCTTGGCATGAATGCTCTCGTGATCAATACCGGAAAACGTGTGGTTTTGGTCGACACCGGAATGGGCGAAAGCATGGGCGAGTTGAGCCATATGTTTGGCCCCTCTACCTGCCATCTTCTCTCCAACCTTGTAGCTGCTGGATTCCGCCCTGAAGACATTGATGTCGTGGCGATCACGCACGCACATCCAGACCACTGTTGGGGGCTGGTGGACAACGAAGGTAAGCGAGTTTTTCCAAATGCCCAGGTGGCCATCGCGCAGGAAGAACTCGACTACTGGTTCGATAAGAACAATCGGTCCATTTCGTACTTTGCTGAGGTGAGCGTTGATGGCGCAATCAAAAACCTCACTCCCTACCTCGAATTCCTGATCATTGTGCGTGATGGCGAAGAGGTCGTTCCTGGGATTAAAGCTCTGCTCTGCGCTGGCCATTCTCCAGGTCATAGCGGCTACGTCATCAGTTCGGGCGAGGATGTATTGGTAACGACCGGCGACCTGGCACATCACTACATCCTTGCCATGAAGCATCCAGAGTGGCGCATCAGCTACGACACGAATTCGGATATGGCAGTGCAATCACGTCGGCGCATCTTCGACATGCTCGCTGATCAGAAGCTGTTAACACACGGTTATCACTTTCCATGGCCTGGCCTTGGACATGTCGTGAAGGAAGATGAGGGGTATCGATGGATTGCTGCTCCTATCTATACCTATCTGATCTAAAGGCTCTCTCGATATAGGAAATAAGCAACTAGACATTTAACTGTACCATAGTACAGTGAGTGTATCGGAAAATACCAAAACGCAGGCGACCTACGCCTGCAATAACAAGAGAGGTAGGAGTATGTCGTTTCAAGAGAAGGTGGTCGTTCTCACTGGCGCTGCTTCCGGCATCGGGAAAGCAACGGTTCAGCTGTTAATCGAGCAAGGTGCCAAGGTGGCTGCATTGGACCTCAAAGGCGAGCAACTGCTGGAGGCGTTCGGGAAAGATCCACGCGTACTGTGCATTCCAACCGACGTTAGTAACAGCGATGCCGTGCGCGCGGCATTTCAAACCATTGAATCGACATTGGGTCGCTTGGATGTGATCGTCAATGCCGCCGGCATCAACGCGCCAAATCGCGAAGCCAATCAGAAAATGGTCGATGCCAACGTTGCAGCACTCGACGCGATGAAGAGTGGCCGCGCCCCAGTCTTTGACTTCCTGGCAGACACCTCGGACGAAGACTTCCGTCGTGTGATGGAAGTGAACTTGTTCAGCCAGTTCTACTGCATCCGCGAAGGTGTACCGCTCATGCGCCGTTCTGGCGGCGGCAGCATCGTGAACATTTCCAGCGTTGCTGCGCTGATGGGGGTTGCGATGCCTCTGTACTACCCGGCATCCAAAGCAGCAGTCCTGGGTTTGACGCGCGCCGCTGCTGCCGAACTGGCGCCGTACAACATTCGCGTCAACGCGATTGCCCCAGGTTCAGTTGATACCCCCCTTATGCATGAGCAACCCCCTGAGGTTGTCCAGTTCCTCGTCAGCATGCAGCCGATTAAGCGATTGGCCAAACCCGAGGAGCTAGCCCAGAGCATTTTATTCTTGGCAGGTGAGCACTCGTCCTTCATCACTGGTCAGACGCTCTCGCCTAACGGCGGGATGTACATGTAAAGGCTGCTGCAGTTTCTAACTATAAAAACGTAGGGGTTTTAACCATGTCTTTCAAAGCAGGGTTTGACGCTCGTGCTCTCGAACGAGTCGAGTCGTCTCTTCGTGAAGACGTTGAGCGTGGTCTCATCGACGGTGCTGTGATCAAAGTTGCTCGGCACGGCGAAGTCGTACTCGACTCGGCAGTAGGTTATGCGGATCGCCACGCAGCAGTGCCGATGCGTGAGGATTCCGTTTTCAAGGTGTTGTCGCTGACCAAAGCATTTACGACCACACTGGTACTCGAAGCCATTGACCTTGGCTTGCTCTCCCTTACCACTCGCGTGGTGGATGTAATTCCTGAGTTTTGGGGCAGAGATCTATTCCGCAGCGGTCGAAAAGAGCGTGTAAACGTTGGGCACCTGCTGACCCACCGTGCTGGTCTTTCGCCTACGCCGCAGCCGCTTCCTTATGATCGACTTCATGTCTTGAGCGAAACGATTCAGGCAGTTTGCGAACTGGATGTGGTCGGCGAACCTGGAAAAGCCTTCAGCTATTCACCCACCGTCAATCATGCGTTGTTGGGTGAAATGGTTCGGCGCGTCCACGGCGCAGAAAGCTTCGCTGACCTGCTCGACAAACGCCTCTTCCGTCGCTTGGGCATGGCATCCACATCGTTGGGACCAATTCCCCAAACCGCTCAGCGCCGTGTTCCGCTGACTTCCAACTTCCCAGACGGTGGTTGGTTGACCAATGCTGACATCAAGGCTGTTGCTGATGCGATTGAAGCACCAGGCTCGCAGATGCCGTGGGTTGGTGCCATGACTTCTGCACCGGATGTTTTTGTATTTGCTGAAATGCTTCGTCAGAACGGTACTGGCAACGGTGAGCGCGTTCTCTCGCCGGCTGTAATCCGCAAAGCAACGACGCTGCAAACCGGGAATGCGATTAACGATTTGTACAAACTACTTGCAGATATGCGCCACTGGGATGTTCCGCCAGGAAACATGGGGCTGGGTTACGCCTTGGCCGGCGATGGGTTGACGGTGTCTCAGTTTGGGACACTCACATCCTCAGGAACCTATGGCAATTTCGGAGCGGGATCGACTCTGTTCTGGGTGGATCCAGAATCGCAAATTACCTTTGTGTGCCTGACTGCAAAAGTGATGGAAGAGAGCGAGAACATTTTGAGATTCCAACGTTTATCCGACTTGGTTGCTTCAGCAGCGCTCTAACCTAATTAGCCAATATCCGTGGTCAGTAAATCACTCACTATTAGCTCAGTGAGATGGAATAGGCTGGCCTGGACTTAACACGACCGGAGAACAATAAGAATGGAACAGCTCGATAGACCAGCTCCGCCCGCGGATTTCAATCCGTTAAGTGAGCAAGGTTTCAAAGATCCAGCTTCGATATGCCAGCGAGCGCGAGAAGAAACGCCAGTGTTCTTTTTCCAGCCGCTAGGTGTCTGGATAGTGACTCGCCGCGAGGATGCCGAAAAGGTGCTCAGTGAGTGGGAGACCTTCTCCTCGCTCGCCAATTGCCCTGAGGTGCCGGAAGAGTTTCGCGGGCGCTTTGCACCTTCGGTAATGGCTGACTCCATTGTGGCAATTGATCCACCTCGACATACCGAAGCCAGAATTGTGATCCAGCGCGGGTTCATGAAGCAGAAGATCGATCCACTTGAGCCCATTATTGAGGCACGTGCGAACGACATTCTTGACGGTTTGGTTGGGGAAAACTCGACCGATATCATGACCAACTACTGCTTGGAGCTAACGACTCGAACCCTGATGGCGCTCTATGATTTGCCGTCTGAGGACCGCCCCCTGTTTGAGCGTATCCGTGACGTTTCCATCAAGGTATTGGCAAGTACTTTCGAGCCGATGCACGAGCCTGAGAAGTCGAAGGTATGGGACGAGTATGTCTCTGGATACGAATACTTCTATCGATTGGTAGAGGCTCGCCGGAATTCGGAAGCGCGCGACATCATTTCGACTATGGCATCCCAAAAGGACAGCAGCGGGAATCCGGCGCTGACCACAGAGCGGATTGCCCTGCACCTTGTTGAAATTGCATTTGCCGGTACTGATACCACAGCGCAGATGATGGCGAACGCTATTCTGTTCTTGGATAGCCATCCCCAAGCGCTTGCTGCAGCTAAAGCTGATGCTGCCCTTTGGTCTCGAGTCTTCGAGGAAACCGTACGCCGTCGTCCATCTGCTCCTTTTGCAGGCCGAGTGACCACGAAAGAGGTCGAGATTCGTGGGGTCAAGATCCCTGCAGGCTCTCCAGTCTGGGTGTCGTTGGCCGCAGCCAACACTGACCCGAGACATGTTGGCTGCCCGATGGATTTTGATATCAACCGTTCATCCCCGCAGGATCATTTAGCGTTTACCAAAGGTCGGCATACCTGCCCTGGTGCGCCACTCGCACGACTGCAAGGGGCAACTGGGTTGCGCGTGCTATTTGAGCGTCTACCAAATCTTAGAGTTGTACCAGACCAACCATTGAATTTCGCTCCCATGGCGTTGTTGCCCGTGCGATTGTCGTTACAGGTGTGTTGGTAACAAGGTAACAAGCTGTTCTGAAAGCGAATTAAATAAAAACAATAACTTGCTGACATCCGTTCTACGGATGGAGAAGATCCTCTATGAGTCGTAAGTATGCAATTTGCGTTGCACTGTTGGCAGCTCAGGTTTTTTTGGCGACCTATACCGATGCTGCGGAAAACATCAAACCTGCGGGTCCAATCGGTGGCACAGATATTCGACAAGCCATATTGCCTCCTCCTGGCGTGTATGCCGTAGGCATTGGGGTTGGTCTTGGGTTTCCAGAGTATTGGACTGAAGACAAAGACTTAGACGCCAAAGGCGGTTCTCGAGTTTTCGGCGTTGGTGGTGCGATTGTTTACGACACGGAGGTTTTTGGGGGCAACATTGCCTCTACTGCTTTCGCTAGCTATGAGCGCACATGCTTTGGATTCAAGGGCGGAAAGACGACGTGCTCCGAGGGCCAAGGGGATGTCTATTCGGACGTTTTGATGTGGTCGAGGAACTTTCCCCTGGGTTATGAGCGATCTAAGACAGCGCCTTGGATTCCCTACGGTTTGAACGTTTTGGTTGGTTTTGGCGT
Organism: Pseudomonas sp. NFACC24-1; assembly: GCF_900115235.1. Taxonomy (NCBI): domain Bacteria; kingdom Pseudomonadati; phylum Pseudomonadota; class Gammaproteobacteria; order Pseudomonadales; family Pseudomonadaceae; genus Pseudomonas; species Pseudomonas sp. NFACC24-1. The sequence goes on along the minus strand of NZ_FOVS01000018.1, from coordinate 13,869 downwards.
GACCCTACCAACCGGTAAATATGACTCTTCGAAAATGATCAACGTGAGCGCGAACGTCTACGACTTTGCTCCGAACGTGGCACTTACATATATTGTTCCTAGTATCTTGGGTGATCAATTTGGCGATGCAACAGAGTTCAGTGCGCGAGTTTTCTATAACAAATACACTGAAAATCGTGATACGAATTACCAAACAGGCGATATTGTCAGCATGGACTTTGCAGTGTCTCAGCGATTTGGCCAGTGGCAAGTAGGTCTTGCAGGAACTGGCTTTGTTCAAATCGAAGACGACGATATTAACGGCATTATTCCTTCAAATAATGGCAATCGTGCGAAGTCACTTTCGCTAGGTCCAGTTGTATCTTATGACTTTATGGTGGACAACACTCCTTGGAACCTCACGCTCAAAGGGTTGGTGGGAATTGATGGTGAAAATACCGCCGCGGCAAGAGGTGTGGTTTTGAAGCTTGGACGGAAGATCTGGTGATGTCGTCCGTCGCTAGGTGCAGAATTCTTAACTTAGCGACGAATATATCATCTGTGGCCTTCTTGCCTAAAAGAGAAAATTTTTATGAGAAAATGGTTAGAAGTTGAAGTCTTCAGGCGTGATGACGTAACTGACTCAATCAGTATATTCGAACTTCGTCACCCCAACGGCGAGGCCTTGCCAGCCTTTACCGCTGGAGCACATATAGATGTGAAGGTATCAGATGGTCTCATCAGGCAATATTCATTGAGTAATGATCCCATTGAGACCAGCCGATATGTTATCGCCGTGCTCAATGAGCCTGTGTCTCGTGGGGGATCAAAAGCCATTCATGAAACATTTCAGCAAGGAATGCTGATTTTGGTCGGCGAGCCTCGTAATTATTTTCCGCTAGAAGATGCCGATGACACGTTCATCTTGGTGGCCGGAGGAATCGGCGTAACCCCTATTTTAGCAATGGCCCGCGAGTTGCGCCGATTGGAAAGGACTTTTGAGGTGCACTATTGCATCCGCTCCCGTAGCACCGGGGCTTTTCTCGATGTGTTCGAGAGCCCTGAGTTCAAGGATTTCGTCATCTTACATATAGATGATGAGACAAATACACCAGGGCTAAATATTGAGGAAATTGTTAAGACTGATAAGAGTCGATTATATATTTGTGGTCCCGCAGGATTCATAAATTGGGTACTTACCACTGCTGAAGCATGCATGCCAAACGATCGCATCCATCGGGAATCTTTCACCGCTGCTCCAATCGAGGCGCCTACGGACGAAGGATTTGAGGTGGAGATTGCTAGCACTGGGCAGAAGTTTTTTATTCCAGCTGATAAGTCTGTTTCCGCCGTTTTGGAAGAAGCTGGTGTCGAGGTTTTGGTATCATGTCAGCAAGGAATATGTGGTTCTTGTATTACCAATATTCTTGAGGGTGAGCCAGACCATAAGGATTCCGTACTGAGTGAAAGCGAGCGAAAGTCAGGGAGGCTATTTACACCATGTTGCTCTCGTGCGAAATCGGCCAAATTAGTTTTAGATCTATAAGGATATTTTAGCGTTTGGTTTTCTAGAACTGCCGGGCTTTGTTCCGGTAGTTCAGAAAAAAAACGATGTACTTTTGTATCTGTTGTAACTCTTTGGTTTAAATTTTCGCCTCCTTACCACAACAATAAGCCGGCATGGGAACTTCGCGCCCTTACATTCGCAATCTTGGGAGAATACGATGTTTGTTTCCAAACTATCTATCCAATGGAAGATTGTTTTTCTTTCCGGGCTTAGCCTTGCCGGAGTTATTGCGCTTTTAATGGCGGTATCATTATTTCGAATGGAGTACAACTCTGATCTTGTAGGGGATAGCAGCGCACGTATGCTTACAGAGGCTGCTCAGGCACGAATCGAATCACAAGGCCAAATGCGAACGTTGATGATAAGCAAGGTTTTTACAGATGCCTATCAATATGGGAACGGATTCAGCCGCCACTTGCAACAGTTCTTGCAGGAGCATTCGGAGGCTCGGTTAAATGACGCTACTTTCCTGCGTAAAAATTTAATTATTCAAACTAGAACCGTTCTTCAGGGTAATCCTGGTTTGCTAGGGATTTCCTTAGTATTTAAGAATGATTCAATCGATAAGAAAGATGCTTCGTTTGTAGGTGATTCTCAGCTTGGCAGCAATGAAATTGGTAGGTATGCCTTTTCATGGTCTCAGTCAGCGACAGGGCAGTTATTATTTAGATCCATCTCTGAGAGCCAGATATCCGGCGATAATTCGGAGTCAAAGGTCTTTGGGGTGGTTAATTCTAATATTTGCTCGCGCGAAAGTGTTAAGCCCTGTGTTAAAGAGCCTTATTTTTCGGTCATTAATGGGCAGAAAATTCTGATAGCGAGTATTCGTTTTCCATTGGTTGAAAATGGTGAGTTAATAGCTACACTGTCTGTTGATATTGGTCTGGATAGTTTGCAGGACCTAAGCCGATCAACCAGTCGTGATCTCTATAACGGACAAAGCATAATTAGCATTTTGAGCGCTACTGGGAAGTTGGCCGGTTATAGCTTGGACGTTTCGAGGCTGGGAGAGTCATTTCAACAGGTTGACGCTATCGACGGAGCATCTCTTGTTACTGCTCTGGGACGAGAGAAAGGTATCACTGCACTTCAACGTCAGTCGCGATTAAAAATTCTTGTACCGTTCACGCCGATTCCTGATGGAGCACCTTGGGGGATTCTCTTGGATGTTCCTGAAAAAGCTCTCCTGGAGCCTGCTGAGATACTCAAAAATGAGCTTCTGAAGATCAACGAAACTGGCAGTCTGGTCGAGCTAGGTGCCGGAATGGTGGTGGCATTTATTGGCCTGGGTTTGATATGGCTGATGGCTCTAAAAGTGACTCGTCCAATACTCAACATTTCTGAGATGTTGAGGGATATCGCCAGCGGGCAGGGTGACCTTACTTCACGCCTGCGGTACAGCCAGGAGGATGAGCTGGGGCAGTTGGCCACGTGGTTCAACCGGTTTCTAGACAAGCTCCAACCGACTATTGCGGATGTGAAGCTGCAAGTTGCCGATGCTAGGGTGACGGCGACCCAATGTGCTTCCATCGCCAGCCAGGCCAGCGCTGGTATGGAACGGCAGTACCGTCAGATTGATCAAGTTGCCACTGCCTCTCAAGAAATGAGCGCAACAGCTCATGACGTCGCGCGAAGCGCTGCCCTCGCTGCGCAAGCAGCCCGAGATGCTGACCAAGCCACGCGTGTGGGTTTAGAAGTCATTGATAGAGCTACAGCCGGTATTGAGCAGTTGGCAAAGGAAATGGGGAACTCAATGGGCCAAGTTGAAAGCTTGGCGGTCAGCAGCGAGAAAATTGGTTCCGTGCTGGAAGTCATCCGCTCAATTGCAGAGCAGACAAACCTCCTTGCCCTCAATGCGGCTATTGAGGCTGCTCGTGCGGGAGATGCCGGCCGCGGGTTTGCTGTGGTTGCGGATGAAGTGCGTAGCCTTGCACGCCGTACCCAAGAGTCAGTTGAAATCACCCGAAATGTTATCGTGCACCTCCAGCAAGGAACAGAGACTGTAGTCAGCGCAATGGGGCATACTCAAATACTCGCTAATGTCAGTGTCGAACAGGTTAGTCAGGCTGTGGTTTCTCTGCGTCAGATCGAAGATGCAGTAACCGTTATTTCTGACATGAATCTGCAAATTGCCAGTTCTGCTGAGGAGCAAACTGCTGTGGCCGAGGAGGTCAACCGCAGCGTGAATAGCATTCGCGACTTGACCAGTTTGTTATCGGATCAGGCCAAAGACTCAGCACGTATTAGTCACTCGTTGGACAGCTTGGCGAACCATCAGCAAAATCTGATGGATCAGTTCCGAGTCTGAAGGTTGACGGAGTGCCGAGTTTTTCAAAGCTCTCAGATAATACTAATACACCGAGCTTTTGGTGAAAGCCGCGCCCTCCCTTTCCGCCCTGAGTGTGTAAAAACGTCGAGCCAAATCATTGCTATGATTTCTGAGAGTTTCATCGCAAGCAATTATAAGAAGCTGTTGCGGTTTGCGTGATTGCAGATGGCGTGGAACCACACCCCAATGACGATATCGCGATAGGAGAAGAGACAGCCGGTAGCATCGTTGTGCGTTGCCATTGTGTGCATCCTTTTACGCTAGTGCTAATCTGAGTTTGATTGTGTAATCACCCAGTTTTGCCTGCTGAATACGCTCGGTTTTCGATGCACTCTCTAATCTCTTTCAGTCACATAGCGACAGTATGCGCGCCTAGCCGACCTAGGCACTGTACGAAAAATACTGTCTCAAACGCCGCATGGCGCAAGCCAGTGAGATCATCGCCGCATAACTTTTCGCGAGCTTGTCGAAGCGCGTGACGATGCGGCGGTTCTCCTTTAGCCAGCCGAACATGCGCTCAATCAATAATGTTGCGCTGTCGGTATTTGGGGCGATCAAACAGTCTCGGTAATCCCGGCTTGGGTTTGCGCTTCATCGTGCGCAGCGGGATGACCGGCTGCATCTGATAGCGGTCGCATTAGCGCCGCAACGCTTCGGCGTCGTAGCCTTTGTCGGCCAGCAACCATCGGCAGCGCTTGCGAGGGCGCCCTCGCAAACTTGGGATGTGAGCGGTATCCAGCAGCGGCTGTGCATAGGCAATGTCGCTAGCTTGCCCGCCGGACAGTAGAAAGTTCAGCGGTACGCCCTTGGCATCGCACAGCATGTGTATCTTCGTCGTCAGGCCGCCCCGGCTTCGTCCGAGGGCATGGTCTTGCGGTTCTTCAGGCCCCTTTTTTCCCAGCACCAGAAGAGGCCCGGGTTGCGCGTACCGCCGTGGAATCGATCATTCAAGTCTCCAGATCAATTAACCCTTGCTCGTTCAATCTAATGTGAAGCCGCTTAAGCATCCGGTCGAATGTCCCGCGATTGCGCCAGTCACGAAAGCGCCCGCACTGGGTGTTTTCTGGCTCGTGACGGATCACTGTACGTGGGAACTGCGGTGGCAGCGGCGCACGCTTGGGTTTCTGACGTAGCTCGTCCGGTGCAGGTGGCGGATTGACCGTCTTCAGCTCGGCCTCGATGGCCGCGATATCAGTGTCGAGCAGGTCGTCGAGCAAGCTACCTTGGTTAGGGCTTAGCTGTTCGCTGCGCTTGGCGAACTTGTGTCGCTTGAGGATGGCGATCTCATGAGCGAGTTGCTCGTTGACCGTTTCAAGGCGGTGGATTTTCTGGCCCATCGAGTCGACCTGGGACAGCAACTGCAAGGCCTGTTCGGCCAAGGCACGTAGCTGTTCCGGCGTCATTTGATCGAGATTGGGCGAGGAAGTCATACTGCAGATTGTGCCAGAGCCGGAAGTCAGCAGCGATAAACCGATGGGCTAATGGCAGGCGTTACAGCACTGTGATCAAGCCGCCAGCACCGACCCGCTGCCATGGCAAGCCCAGTACCAAAGCCTGAAGTTGCTCGTTATCGAGTTCGACCCCCGATCCGTGCCGAATGCCGGGCCAGTGAAACTTGCCTTGATTCAATCGTCGCGCCGCCAGCCAGATACCCACGCCGTCATGCACCAGAACTTTCATCCGATTGACGCGGCGATTGGCGAACAGATAAGCGCAGTGCGGCTTCGCCGCACCAAACACGGCAATTACCCGGGCTAACGCCGTTTCGGTGCCGGCGCGCATGTCCATCGGTTCGGTGGCGAGCCAAATCGCATCGATTCGAATCACCGCAACAGGTCTCGCAGAAAGGAGGCACAGGCGGCAGCGCTTTCGGTCGGCCAGTTTACTTTGACGGTGCCACGCGAGTGCTGGATTTCAACGCAGATGCTCGATGACGGAGCCTGGGAATGCCCTCCGGCGAGCTGCAAAGGTAGCGGAATGAAAGCAGGTTGCAGCTCCATGGCCTTGTTCGTTTGTACCCGAATCCATTTATGGACGAGGTTCGCGTTAAGGCTGTGGTGCTGCGCGACGCTGGCAATCGACGCGCCGGGCTGAGCGCACTCTTGGACTACCTGGGCCTTGAAGGGTTTGGAATAGGATCGGCGTTGTGGCTGCATGAAAGACCCGCTTAAAAGGCTAGAAATGGTGTCCACCTAAATTAGGTGGACACCATCGCCTTTGGCGTCGGAGTCAGGAAGGTGAGTTGGCCGGACGGTTACCACCCAATGAAAAATCTCACTCTCCCACTGAGCGTATTCGTCGAAGCTGTGAATCGCCCCTGATTTCATAGACGCGCTCAATTGTCTGACTTTTGCCAATTAGCCAGTTCTGAATGACGGAAGCGGGTCGGAAGTCGCCTGACCCGACCGGCGGCTTTTGGCCGATTCCTGCCCTCCATGAGGTGCAGCTTTGGGTCGGTTGCCGTCCTGCGCGACGGGCAAAAAACGAGTCATAGCTACCCCTCACTGATTTTCTTGGGTATTTACAAGCCGTTGCGAATAACGTGGGCAATCGCCTCCCTAGCCGGTCAGTTAACCCTTTCAAACAGGGTTGTTCTACAGCCTTTTGGATGGACCTGACTCTATGTCCTCTATGTCGTGCAAACCAACGAGAAAAATATTTTTATTCGATACTATTGAAAAAAAAACAAATAGATCTACGCTCAAAACTGCCTAGAGTACACCACCGAAATTAACATAGGTGTATCAATAGTGAGACATTAGAAAGCAGTTAGGTGGCGCTAAATTTGAGGATGCAAAGTTGCGAACTAAATGCGGGGTGATCCTGTGCGCAGCATTAATATTTAGCGGGTGTCAGTCGCAGGGCCGGGGCGTAGCAGATGGCGAACCTGTCACGCGATATTACGGTTTTTTTAAAACCTCCGCACCCAATCAGGTAATGGACGGCGGTCGGTTGGGCACATATGAAATTTCTGGGGTCGGTGTGCGCGCTGATAACGGAATCGCAATCGGATATGTTCACGAAAAAATACTAAGCATACCATTTGATTGCCGCCTTGTTATTTTAGTGAACGATACGCAGCAATTAAACCAGGCACTTGAAACGCTGGAAAAACTTCAGAGGGAAGGAACATGCACGGGACGACAGTAGCATTAACTTACATAGGAGTGTTATTGCTCGCTACTACTGGCTGTAGCACACCAAAACATTCCAATACACTGATTTTTGGGACAAACACAAAAATCGCGTTAGACGTGTCCCAAGATCCCGTTAACGGCGTTGGAGTCACCTTAGGGTACAAGCGCCAGGAAGCAGTATGGATGCCACTACTCGCTAACAAGCAAAGTGGAGGTAAGCTTGTCCCTCAAGACTGCTCTAGCGAAAACTGCAAACGGTTCGTCGGAACTAGTGGTGGCGGCGGCGGCGCAGGTCCGGATGCCGAAGACACATATTCTGTTCTGGCAACATTTCAAGGCGAAGCTGCTGGTGAAGCAGGTACTGCCGCGTCCGTACCTAACGCAAAGGCAGGCGGTTCTCTAGCGCAGTATTTCGCGACCGGTTTCGCGGCAAGGTTGCTCGCAGGCAGCGGGTCTGGAGTTGTGAATACTGCCGGTAATTCCATCCCCGCCAACTCAGTCTCACCGGAAATACATGAAGCCAACAGACTAAAACAGCAATCTCAGATTGCCGTAATTAATAAAATAATGGCAAACATTTCAGATGCAACTGGAAAGCTCGATAAAACGAAGAAGGATGCGTTGGTAAATAAGGCAACCTTCTCCAGCGAGAATACCAAACAAGCGCTATTGCGGGAGACGTCTGGCCCTAACTTTAGAGATCTTTTGCTTCTTTCATACAACGGAACCGCCAAGCCACTAAATGACGCCCTAAGCGGAGAGCAATAAAATGACTCAGTTAGCAATACAGATCTGTGACTCCGAAGACCAAGCAAAAACCCAAGCAGATTTCTACCACCTGGCCGGATGCAAGGTTGAGCCAATTTTTAGTGTAAGAACTGTTTCAGTGATAGCCCCTTCAGGAGAGATAGAAGTCTTCGGTGACCAAGACGGCGATGACCGTGTGTGGGTGGTGCAAGTGTATAAATAGCTAAATCACTCATTACCATTACACACATGCTGAGTAAGGTTGCGCTGACACAAGCACTCAATGAGGGGGAAGCCATGAAAACCAAATGCCGTCGTTCCAATATCATCCTGTTTCGTTTGTGTCTATGAAAACGCTAGTTGATCTTTCCTGCGGAAGCAGGAGTTTTTTCACCCCAAACAGGACTCTGAGTACGGCAGCGCCGTCCTATCTTTATGCCAGAGCTAATGCGCGCGATGGGGGATCGCCTCTAATCACCGACTCATGCACCATGACCTCTTACGTCCGGTCGCTTAGCGGACACCCGCGAAAGACCGCTATTGGCCGATGGCTGCCCGTTACGAAGGGCAGTAGTCGGCCAAAAGCAGACCTTCATGCGCTACAAGTTCGAGCGCAGCAACACGCCGATTACGCTGAAGATGTGGATCTTCCCCGGTACTGACCTAGCTGATTGCTGCCTTTTGGGAGAGACCGCTTTGGGCCGATTTTTGGCGGCTAAGACTTACCCGTGCGCTTGTCATATCCGATGCAAATGTTTGGTCAATTCGAATGCCAAGAGGTGGTCAAATCAATGCAATTACCCACCTGAACAGGTGATGCTGCCCTTCATGTACACGAAGACCTTTGTTTTAAGTCTTGTCTGCCTCATCTGCGGCGGTTACCGCCCGCTCACCGATATGCCGCTCATAGGAATCAGCCAGCATGTGAAAATATTTGAAAGAAAAGCGCAAAGTTTTCATTGAGACTTTGAATTCCTTGCCGTCTTCATAACCGCCGTTGTGCGTGTAAGAATTTCTGGCCTTTAATAGAGCGTTGTAATAAAGAACTTCCTTCTCATGAGCCTTTGGGAGTGGCAACTCGAACAACACATTGCACAGCCGCGTCACCTGCGTCGGGTCATGAAAGGTTTTTTTCTTCAACTTTAAAATCAATTCATCACGGGGGCAATCGACCTTAAGCCCAAGATAACTCTTGTCTTCGGGCAGAAGATTCTTCAAGTTTGATGCAGCCTTGGTCGCAAGAGCGTAGGACTGGCAGCAAAGGAGAAAAAAATCATGAACCAGTCCCTCATACGCCGAGACCAACCCTACAAGAAGAGTCCCACGTGAAAACCTGTCCTCTGGGCTATCGCTGAGCGTAGGGAACATCTTCTCCAGTGATACGATGCTTGACTTATAACGTTTGAGTATAGATGGCGATCCATCGACTACATCCCACCACGCGAAAGCTTTATCATATGCCGCGCTTTGAATTTCCTCGAATCTGAGAATCTCCTGAATTTCTGCATCTAGAGCATCAAGCTCCCGCATTGACTCATCAATATCGAATTCGTCCTCAATGAATTCCTCTGGCATAGTAATTACTTCCTATCCTTGATAGTGCGTATATTATGTTTTATATAAATCTTAACGCAGACCATTCAATGTTTTAGTTCGATGTAAAGAGACATTGGGCCAGCGCCCTGCATCATGAACGATCCAGTGATGAACATCCAGCCGCCGTCCTGTCCAATATCCTTAAAGATGTATGTGTTGGTCGCTACGTGGAATAAAACCTGCATCTATGGCTTGGCAGCAATGTCGCAGAAGTCAGCCGCTGCTGGAGGGGGGGGCAGCATCCCGGCTTCAGCTTTCGTTTCATTATATCCCGGAGCCTAAATCTGTCCGCTTTTGGCCGAAAACTGCCTGTCACGAATGATTCCACTAGGCAACGAGCTGTGCTGTCCGCGGTCAACAGTAGATTTCGGTATGGACAAATTAGACTCTGAAAGCCCTTCACAGGGGGATGTCCATGGCCATGGTGTATTCAGCGGGAAACTAGAGTCGGCGCGGGTTTCACTCATGTCCATGGGTTGACATCTTTCCTTTACATCGATGAGGCTTTTGCGTAACCGTCCGCCCAGCACCCTCTCCTGACAGCCCTCCAAATTGGCCAAGATAGTGGACACCATTTTTTAGTGGACACTATCTTGGATACGGTTGCCCCAGCCCGTCGAGCGGGTCGTCGCCCCAACTTCCCGCTCGACTTTAAACGCCGAGTCGTCGAAGCCACCTTCCAGCCCGGCGCCTCCGTGTCGTTGATCGCTCGCGAACATGACGTCAATGCCAACTTGGTATTTCGCTGGCGGCAACAGTATCAGGAGGGATTATTCGGCCCGGTTAGCCAGGGTATAACGCTCTTGCCCGTTCAGATGATCGAGACGCCAATGGATCTGGCGCAAGTCGTCCAGCCACCGGCAGAGCATTATTCCGAGATCGCAGTTGAAGTAGGAAAAGCCAAGCTGTGTATTACGGGTGCACCCGATCCGCAGACGCTGCAACTCGTCTTGCAGCAGTTATTGCGATGATTGCTCCTCCTGCTGGAACCCGTATCTGGATCGCCGCCGGCGTCACTGACATGCGCCGTGGCTTCGACGGATTGGCGGCTTTGGTGCAGACCCAGCTGAAAGCCGATCCCTTCTCCGGTCAGATCTTCGCCTTTCGTGGACGACGCGGTGACCGGATCAAGTTGTTGTGGTGGGATGGCGACGGCTTATGCCTGTTTTGCAAACGGTTGGAACAAGGGCGCTTTGTCTGGCCGCAAGCAACCAGCGGCAGCGTGTCGCTGACGAGCGCGCAACTGTCGATGCTGTTGGAGGGCATTGATTGGCGCAGGCCAATTCGTACAGCACCTGTCCTTGCGGTCTGACTTGCCGCACTGAAAAACCCCAGTAACATGCGGTCATGACTCTCGTGACCGACTCTATGCCCAATGATCTTCAAGCTTTGAAGGTTCTGGTCTCTGCCCAGCGGGCAGAGATTGAGCGCTTGAAGATGATGATCGCCAAACTGCGTCGCACACAGTTCGGTCGCAGCTCCGAGCAACTGGACACCATGATCGACCAACTCCAGTTGAGTCTGGAGGAGCTGGAAGTCAGCCAGACAACACTAACGCCTCCAACCGAACCGCCACTTCGTACCGTCCCTCGGCGCAAGCCGTTACCTGAACACCTGCCTCGCGAAATCCACGTCCATCAGCCCGAGTCGCAATGCGCTGACTGCGGTGGGAAGCTTTGCCATTTAGGTGAGGATGTGTCCGAAGTGCTGGAGTATGTTCCGGCACGTTTCAAAGTCATTCGCCATGTCCGTCCAAAGTGGGTTTGCCAGTGCTGCGAGCACATCGCCCAAGTGCCGGCGCCGAGTCGTCCGATAGCCCGAGGCCTCGCAGGCCCAGGGTTGTTGGCCCATGTGCTGGTCTCGAAGTTTGTCGATCATTTGCCGTTGTATCGGCAGTCCGAGATCTACGCCCGCGAGGGCGTGGATCTGGAGCGCTCGACTTTGGCCGACTGGGTCGGCCAAAGCAGCCAGTTACTCAGGCCGTTGGTCAACGCGCTCAAATCTCACATCATGAGTGCCCATAAGGTCCACGCCGACGACACACCCATTGGCGCACTCTCACCTGGCACCGGCAGAACCAAAACGGCGCGCCTATGGACGTATGTCCGCGACGATCGTACCGCCGGATCCACAACGCCAGCGGCAGTGTGGTTTGCCTACTCGCCGGATCGCAAAGGACAACATCCCCGCGCTCACCTCAAGAACTTCAGCGGGATCTTGCAGGCGGACGGCTACGCTGGTTTTGCTCAGTTATATAGCTCGGGCAGCGTTCAAGAGGCCGCCTGCTGGGCTCACGCCCGGCGTAAGTTTTACGACGTTTACAAAGACCAGTCCTCGCCGCTTGCCGCCGAAGCGTTGCAACGAATTGCGGCGTTGTATGCCATTGAAAGTGAGGTTCGCGGTCAACCGCCCGACCGGCGAAAAGCAGCTCGGCAAAGCCGAGCCGGCCCACTGTTGCAGCAATTGCACGTGTGGCTTAGCCAAACACTGACTCAGCTGTCGAAAAAATCGGCATTGGGTGGTGCGATTTTCTATGCCCTGAATCGGTGGCAGGCACTGGTGCGCTACTGCGATGACGGGCGGATTGAGATCGACAACAACGCTGCCGAACGAGCATTGCGCGCCGTCGCGCTAGGCAGAAAAAATTATCTGTTCGTCGGCTCCGATGCCGGTGGAGAGCGAGCTGCTGCGATTTATAGCCTAGTGGGCTCTGCCAAACTCAACGACCTGAACCCGCAAGCCTATTTGACCCACGTGCTGGAGCGAATCGCCGAGCACCCCATCAACCGGGTAGAGGAACTGTTGCCCTGGAACGTTTCCCTTAACCCCCTCGAACACAGCGAGGCTGCTTGACTCATGCCCAAAACGATTTCTCCGTCCATGATTAAAACCGATCAGGTTCTGGTGCTGCACATCGAATTTAAATGGATAAAACCTTCGATCTGGCGTCGAGTTGCAGTGCCTGAAAACATCACCTTGAGCAAGTTGCATCAGGTGATCCAGGCTGTGTTTGGCTGGAGCGACACGCATCTGCATGAGTTTGAAATTGATGGTGAAAGTTACGGTGTGCCTGACCCGGATTGGGGCCCGCCGGTGATTTCTGAGCAGCGTAAAAAGCTGATCAACGTGTTGTACGGGAAGAAGACGTTTCGTTATGTCTACGACTTTGGCGATAACTGGGAACTGCGCATCAAAGTCGAGAAAACCTTGCCCGCGATTATTTTCCCGCAGGTGCCGTGTTGCATCGATGGGGCCAATAGATGCCCGCCGGAAGATATTGGCGGTGTGGCTGGTTATGAAGAGTTTCTGGCAGCGTTGGCAGATCCGAATCATCCCGAACATGAAGAAATGTCGGAGTGGTATGGGGATGATGGATTTGATCCGACGGCGTTTGACTGCGATTGGGTCAACCAATGGCTGAAGAAGCAGGTGAAGGCCTGATCAGCAAGAGGGTGTCGGGCGGACGCTTACGCTTTTGCGGACCTGACGGGTATTGAGGGGCTGGATGCTCTCGGCCGTAAGATCCGCAGTCATGTGCTGCGCTGCACGGGAATTCCGGTTGGGGTTGGCATTGCTCGTACCAAGACCTTGGCAAAGCTGGCGAATCACACGGCCAAGCGTTTGCAGGGGCAGACGGGTGGGGTGGTCGATATCTGCGATTCGTTCAAGCGCGACTGGATGCTGCGCAATACTGATGTGTCTCCTAGCTACAAAAGCCGTTTGTCTCGGCTCAATGGACTGAAGCTAGGCGTATCGGCTACAGACCAGCGCGCACCGACATGCACGCGTGTGGTGTGGGATTTCTTGGGCACTCATATTGATCAGGAGGATGCGCTGAAGAGGACTCGATTGTACCGGCCCGAAGATTCGAGATTGGATGCCGATTTGCGTGAGCGTTTATCGCGGACGGAGTTCGAGGGAGGGACATTTAGGCTGGTGTCATCATAGAACCCGTGCGGTCTTTTTATCGGGCCAGAACCTGGGCATTAGGAAGGCGATCATCCGTTAATGCCTCTGCTACCTGTACAGCGTGATCTACAAGTCTAGGAATCACTATCTACTCCCACAAATAATGGGAAACCTCATATTCCGTAGGGTAACTAAATTCGAGTCTCGTTTCCCGCTCCAATTATTTTCTATAGACTTCCATTGAAGTAGGTAGAAATCCAAAAAAAGAGGCTTCGGCCTGAATGGCACTTACTTAACAGCTAACTAGCTGATACGACTGCGAAAAAATGAAAAAAGGCTGGCCTTGGTCTACGGTGATAGTTGCGAACACACACCGATCAAGCAAGGACACAGCCCGAGTGAATCGTAGACGCCAAATCGTCCGACATCAACAGCACCGTATGCGCCAGCACGCCACGAACAGCAATGCTCATGCTTTCTTCAAGCTGCTCTCCGATCCTGAGTTATTGCGGGGTGTCGAGTCATCGATACCCAAGCATCGCCAGCGGCTATTTCCCCCGACCGAAACGCTGTCCATGTTTTTGTCCCAGGCAATGAGCGCCGAC
>NZ_FOVS01000016.1:0-146543 GCF_900115235.1 Pseudomonas sp. NFACC24-1 | reverse complement strand
ACCAGCGGCGGCACCCTGGCCAACGACAGCTACAACTCCAGCTACGACAACGCCAAGGAAAAATCCTGGCAACTGCGCCACGACTTCAACTTCGCCGCCGTCGGCGTGCCGGGCCTGACCCTGATGAACCGCTACATCAGCGGTGACAACGTGCACACCGCCACGGTCGACGATGGCAAGGAATGGGGTCGGGAAAGTGAGCTGGCCTACACCGTGCAGAGCGGTGCGTTGAAGAGCCTCAACGTGAAGTGGCGTAACTCAACGATGCGTCGGGACTACAGCACCAACGAGTTTGATGAGAACCGGTTGATCGTCAGCTATCCGATCAGCCTGCTGTAGAAGCCAAACATGGATGGAGGTTGTACCACCGTCATCGCGAGCAAGCTCGCTCCCACAGGGATCAGTGCCGCGCACAAAACTTGTGCTCACTGAAGATCCAGTGTGGGAGCGAGCTTGCTCGCGATGGCGGCGGCACAGTCAGCATCTCGCCGACTGGCCCACCGCTTTCGCGGGCAAGCCCGCTCCCACAGGGAATGAGGTGCCCCCTTAATCCCGCGACTCGACGCCCAGTTCGTCCCACACCGACTCGGCCAGGTGGAAGGTGGCGTTGGCTGCCGGGATGCCGCAGTAGATGGCGCTCTGCATGATCACTTCCTTGATCTCGCTGCGGCTCACCCCATTGTTGGCAGCGGCGCGCAGGTGCAGCTTGAGTTCTTCGGCGCGGTTCATGCCAATCAGCATGGCGATGGTGATCAGGCTGCGGGTATGGCGCGGCAGGCCTGGGCGGGTCCAGATGTCGCCCCAGGCATGGCGGGTGATCATCTCCTGGAATTCGCTGTTGAACTCGGTCAGGGCAGTGAGGCTGCGGTCGACGTGGGCATCGCCCAGTACCGCGCGGCGTACTTGCATGCCTTCATCGTAACGTTGTTTCTCGTCCACAAAAAACTCCTCAGGCGCGGCTGGAATCAAGCAGGAAATCCAGCACCCGGGTGCTGAAAGCAGCGCCGGCCTGGACGTTGGACAGGTGCGCGGCGTAGAACTCGGCGTACTCGGCCCCACTGACCCGCTCCTGGATAAAGAGCCCACCCGACGGCGGTGTCACGGCATCTTCGGTACCGGCGATCACCAGCAGCGGCACACGGATCAACGACAATTGCTCACGAAAATCGGCATCACGCACGGCCGCACAATTGGCCGCGTAGCCCTGGGGCGATGTGGCAGCGAGCATGTCGGTGATTTTCTTCACCTTCGCAGGATGAGCCTCGGCAAAATCCGCGGTAAACCAGCGGGCGATCGAAGCATCCCGCAACGCCACCATCGCATCCTTGCCGTCGCGCAGCACGGTTTCGATGCGCGGGTTCCACACCGACGGGTCGCCGATCTTCGCGGCGGTGTTGCACACCACCAGTTTGTGCAGGCGCTCGCCCGCATTGATTCCCAACCACTGGCCAATCAGCCCTCCCATGGACAAGCCACAGAAATGCACCTTATCGATGTTCAACTGATCGAGCATCGCCAGCACGTCGCGTCCTAGCTGCTCGATGCTGTAGGGGCCTTCGGTGACCAGCGATTGACCATGGCCGCGAGTGTCGAAGCGCAGAACGCGAAAGTGTTCGCTGAAGGCCGCGACCTGCTCGTCCCACATGTGCAAATCAGTGCCCAGTGAGTTGGAGAGCACCAGTACCGGGGCGTCTTGCGGCCCGTCCAATAGGTAATTCAGATCGCCCTCGGCGAGTTTGACGAATCCCACAACAATCTCCTTTCAGGCGTTCAAGGCAAGGTGTTCGGCCACGGCTCGAGCGACCCAGGTCTGGGCTTGTCCGAGGTAGTGCGCCGGGTCGAGCAGATGATCAAGTTCGGTCGCCGATAGCTGCGCGGTGACCTGGGGTTCGTCTCCCAGCACCTCGCGCAGATGCCGCTGTTCGGCCACGGCGCGCTTGCAGCATTGCTCCAGCAAATGATGCGCCGTGTCGCGCCCCACACGCTGGGCCAGGACAATGCTCACCGCTTCGGCCAGCACCAGCCCGTGGGTCAGTTCCAGATTGCGGGCCATGCGCGCCGCATCCACTTCCAGCCCTTCGGCCAGCAGTCGCGCCTGTTGCAAGGCACCGGAGACCAGGCAGCAGATTTCCGGCAAGGTTTCCCACTCGGCGTGCCACAGGCCCAGGCTGCGCTCGTGCTCCTGAGGCATGGCGCTGAACAGCGTCGACAACAAACCCGGTACCCGCGTCGCCGCGCCGATCAATACCGCCGCGCCCACCGGATTGCGCTTGTGCGGCATGGTGGACGAACCGCCCTTGCCCGGGGCGGAGGGTTCGAAGGCTTCTCCGGCCTCGGTTTGCATCAACAGGCTGATGTCGCGGCCCAATTTGCCCAGGCTGCCGGCGATCAGGCCCAGCACTGAACCGAACTCCACCAGGCGATCACGCTGGGTGTGCCACGGCTGCTCCGGCAAGGTCAGTTGCAGTTCGACGGCCAAGGCTTCGGCGACGGGCAAGGCGTGTTCACCCAAGGCGGCGAGGGTTCCGGAAGCACCGCCAAATTGCAGCACCAGCAAGCGTGGTTTGAGCTCTTTCAAGCGTTGGCGACTGCGGGTGATCGCCCCCAGCCAACCGGCGATTTTCATCCCCAGGGTCACCGGCGTGGCGTGTTGCAGCCAGGTGCGCCCGGCCAACGGTGTGGCGGCGTAGCGTTCGGCTTGTCGGGCCAGGATGGCGGCCAGTTGCGCCAACTCGCCCTCGATCAGGCCCAACGCCTGGCGCAGTTGCAGCACCAGCCCGCTGTCCATCACGTCCTGGCTGGTGGCGCCCAGGTGCACGTAGCGCTCGGCTTCGGCATCCTCGGCGGCGATGCGCTTGCCCAACGCCTTGACCAACGGGATCGCCGAATTGCCAGCGCTGGCGATCGCTTCGCTCAGTGCCGAAAAATCGTACAACTGGGCACGACAAGCCTGCTCGATCGACGCCACGGCGCTTTGCGGAATCAACCCGACCCGCGCCTCCGCCCGGGCCAAGGCGGCTTCGACATCCAGCATGGCCTGGACCCGCCCCGCATCGCAGAACACCTCGCGCATGTCGCGGGCGGTGAAGTAGGCATCGAACAGCTGATTGCCCGGTCGTTCGCTCATAAACAGTCCTTGGGAAGGTAAATGTTCCTGTGGCTAGGAGATTGTTGTGGCGAGGGGATTTATCCCCGCTGGGCTGCGCAGCAGCCCCTAAGCAGCAACACAATCTGTCTGACAGACCCAGTTGCTGATATTTAGGGCCGCTTCGCGCCCCAGCGGGGCGGTGCGACGTTTCGCTAAATCCCCTCGCCACAACAATCTCTGGCCACAATGACTCAAACAAGCCTCAAATGATCAGGTGGATTCAAAGGTCGTGGTGCAAATACGCCGGTTGCTTGGGCAGGCGCAGGCTGAACAGGAACGCCACGACCATCATCACCGTGACATACCAATAAAAGGCGTTCTCCATGCCTTGGGCCTTCAGGCTCAAGGCGACGTATTCGGCCGATCCGCCAAAAATCGCATTGGCCACCGCATAGGCCAACCCTACTCCCAGCGCTCGCACTTCAGGTGGAAACATCTCGGCTTTCACCAGGCCACTGATGGAGGTGTAGAAACTGACGATCGCCAGCGCCAGCGTGATCAGGATAAACGCCAGGAACGGGCTGCTGATGCTTTTGAGGGTCAGCAGGATCGGCACTGTGCACAGCGCCCCCAGGGCACCGAACCAGAGCATGGAATTGCGTCGGCCGATCTTGTCCGCCAGCATGCCGAACAACGGCTGCATGCACATGTACAGGAACAGCGCGCCAGTCATGATGTAGCTGGCGGTCTTGGCGTGCAGGCCGGCGGTGTTCACCAGGTATTTCTGCATGTACGTGGTGAAGGTATAGAAAATCAGCGAACCGCCGGCGGTGTAGCCCAGCACGGTGATGAACGCGGCCTTGTGGTCGCGAAACAGCGCCGCGATGCTGCCAGCGTCCTTGTTCTCACGCATTTCCTTGCTACTGGTTTCCTTCAGGGACCGCCGCAGGAAGAGTGAAATCAACGCGGCCACGGCGCCGACCACGAACGGGATCCGCCAGCCGTAGGCACGCAGTTCATCTTCGCTGAGAAACTGTTGCAGGATCACCACCAGCGACACCGCCAGCAGTTGCCCACCGATCAACGTCACGTACTGGAACGAGGCGAAGAAACCGCGCTGGCCCTTGAGGGCGACTTCGCTCATGTAGGTGGCGGTGGTGCCGTATTCGCCGCCCACCGACAGGCCCTGCAGCAAACGCGCGAACAACAGCAGCACCGGCGCCCAGACGCCGATGTCCTTGTAGGTGGGCAGGCAGGCGATGAGCAACGAGCCGAAGCACATCATCAGCACCGAGATCATCATCGAATTCTTGCGCCCGTGACGGTCCGCCACCCGGCCAAAAATCCAGCCGCCGATGGGCCGCATCAGGAACCCGGCGGCGAATACACCGGCCGTGTTGACCAGTTGCACCGTGGGGTTGTCGGACGGAAAGAACGCCGGCGCGAAATAGATCGCGCAGAACGCATAGACGTAGAAGTCGAACCATTCGACCAGGTTGCCGGATGAAGCACCGACGATGGCAAAGATGCGCTTGCTGCGTTCTTCGCCGGTGTAGTGGCTGGTGATTGGAGTGGCCATTGATTATTCACTCGTTGGGGAATGGACAAAGTCTAGACACACTTCGTAACAGACCCGTTCCACAAACAGTCTTTCAAGCAGTAGCGCCTGTAGCGCCGTCATCGCGAGCAAGCTCGCTCCCACAAGGACGATGATCGTTCCCACGCTCCGCGTGGGAACGCCTCAACGGACGCTCTGCGTTCGGCTCTGGATGTGACGCAGAGCGTCACGGGCAGCATTCCCACGCGGAGCGTGGGAACGATCATCGCCTGTCAACATTCAGTAATCGAAGAACACCGTCTCGGCATCTGTGCCCTGCAGGATCACGTTCCATTGATACACACCCGACGCATCGGGCTTGCTCACGATCGTGGCGCGACGCTCCTCGGGTACGCAGGCCAGCAGCGGGTCGGTTTCGTTGGCCTGTTCGCCATCGAAGTAGATACGCGTCAGCAAATGCTTGACCAACCCGCGAGCGAACACCAGCACCACCAGATGCGGTGCCTGGGTCGTACCTGCCAGCCCCGGTACAGTGCCCGGCTTGATGGTGGTGAAACGAAAACGCCCTTCGGCATCTACCGGCACCCGGCCGAAGCCTTCGAAATTCGGGTCCAGGGGTTTGTCTTGGTCGTCTTCCGGGTGGGCGTATTTGCCGGCGGCGTTGGCCTGCCAGACTTCCAGCATCGCGTCGTTGACGAACTGACCATTGCCGTCGACCACCTGCCCGGTGATCGCCACGCGTTGGCCGAGGGTTTCGGCGACGGTCAGGTCTTCGCGGTTCAGCCAGGTCAGGCCGATGTGGTAGTACGGGCCAACGGTGTGGGACGTGGTGGCGGTGAGCGTCATCTTATTTCTCCATCGGCGTGGCATCGCGGCCGCGCAAGACGATGTCCCAGCGGTAACCGAGGGCGTAGTGAGGGACGGTTTTTTCCAGGTCGAAACGGGCGATCAGGCGTTCCTTGGCACTTGTGTCTGGCACGCAGTTGTAGATCGGGTCGTATTCGAGCAACGGATCGCCAGGAAAGTACATCTGCGTCACCAGGCGCGTCAGGATGCTCGGCCCGAACAGGGAGAAATGGATATGCGCCGGGCGCCAGGCGTTGTGGTGGTTGCCCCATGGATAAGCGCCGGGCTTGATGGTCTGGAACTGATACCAGCCGTCGGCGTCGGTGACGGTGCGACCGGTGCCGGTGAAATTCGGGTCCAGCGGCGCGTCATGGTTATCACGGTCATGGTTGTAGCGACCGGCGGCGTTGGCCTGCCAGATTTCCACCAGGATGCCTGGCACCGGCTGGCCGTGCTCATCCAGCACGCGCCCGTGAATGATGATCCGTTCACCCAATGGCTCGCCGGCATGCTGGGCGGTCAGGTCATGATCCTTTTCCTGCACGCGGTCGGCGCCGACAGTCGGGCCGGTGATTTCCGACAACGAATGCGGCAGGAACACCAATGGCTTGGACGGCGAGCGCAGGTTGGTGGACTGGTACGGCGGGTGCAGATACTCCGGCTGGGTGCCCGCTTGGGGGCGACGATAACCAGGCTTGTCAGTCATGAAGCATTCCTCGGTTTCTTATTAGTAGAGCGACGCGTCAGACGCGTTCAATGGCCAATGCCAGACCCTGGCCGACGCCGACACACATGGTCGCCAGGCCTTTCTTGCCGCCGGTCTTTTCCAGATGGTGCAACGCCGTCATCACCAAACGCGCCCCACTCATGCCCAGGGGATGGCCAAGGGCGATGGCGCCGCCGTTCGGGTTGACCTGCGGCGCATCGTCCGCCAGCCCCAGATCACGCAACACCGCCAGGCCCTGGCTGGCAAACGCTTCATTGAGTTCGATCACGTCGAAATCGGCGACCGCCAGGCCCAGGCGCTCAGTGAGTTTGCGCACCGCCGGTACCGGGCCGATGCCCATCACCCGTGGCGCGACGCCGGCACTGGCCATGCCCAGCACTTTGCCGCGAGGCGTCAGGCCATGTTTTTTCACCGCTTCGGCCGAGGCCAGGATCAGCGCCGCTGCGCCGTCGTTCACGCCTGATGCGTTGCCGGCGGTGACGGTTTTGTCCGGCCCGTTTACCGGTTTGAGTTTGCCCAAGGTCTCCAGCGTGGTGTCGGCGCGAGGATGCTCGTCCTGCTCGACCACGGTTTCGCCTTTCTTATGGGCGATGCGCACCGGCACGATTTCTTCGGCGAAAAAACCCGCCGCCTGGGCCGCCGCCGTGCGCTGTTGGCTGCGCAAGGCGAAAGCGTCCTGGTCGGCGCGGGACACGGCGTAGTCATCAGCCACGTTATCGGCGGTCTGCGGCATCGCGTCCACACCGTACTGGGCTTTCATCAACGGGTTGATGAAGCGCCAGCCGATGGTGGTGTCTTCCAGCTTCATGTTGCGGGAGAACGCGGTGTCAGCCTTGCCCATCACGAACGGCGCACGGGACATCGACTCCACACCGCCCGCGATCGCCAGTTCCATTTCGCCGCTGGCGATGGCGCGGAACGCGGTGCCGATGGCATCCATGCCCGAGGCGCAAAGACGATTGAGAGTCACACCGGGAATGCTCTGCGGCAAGCCCGCCAACAGCAGCGCCATGCGCGCCACGTTGCGGTTGTCTTCGCCAGCCTGGTTGGCGCAGCCGAGAAACACCTCGTCCAACGCGTTCCAGTCCACCGATGGGTTGCGTTCCATCAGTGCCTTGATCGGGACAGCCGCCAGGTCATCGGCGCGGACCGCGGACAAACCGCCGCCAAATCGACCGATGGGGGTTCGAATCGCATCACAGATATAAACGTCGCGCATCAGGCTTCTCCCGGTGCCTGGCCGTGGGCCGCCGCGGTGCGAGCTTCAAGGTCGCGCAGTGCACGCAGCTCCACCTCGGTCGGTTCGGCGGTGGTCTGCAGCTGGTCGGCGAAGCGGATCGCCCAGCCAGTGGCAGCAATGACTTGCTCGCGGGTCACGCCGGGGTGCAGCGCAGTGACCACGAATTCATGGGTGCCGGCTTCCGGCTCCATGATGCACAAGTCGGTGATGATACCCACGGGCCCTGCGCCCGGCAGACCGAGACGCTTGCGCGAATCGCCACCTTCACCATGGCCGACCGAAGTGATGAAATCCAGCTTGTCGACAAACGAACGCGCCGACTGCTTGAGGATGATCAACACGCTCTTGGCCGAGCCAGCGATTTCCGGTGCGCCACCGGCACCCGGCAGGCGGACTTTCGGCTGATGGTAGTCGCCCACCACCGTGGTGTTGATGTTGCCGAAACGGTCGACCTGGGCCGCGCCAAGGAAACCGACGTCGATACGCCCGCCCTGCAGCCAGTAGCGGAAAATCTCACCGGTCGGTACGACGGTATCGGCGGTTTCCGCCAGTTCACCGTCGCCAATGGACAGCGGCAGCACGCTGGGCTTGGCACCGATCGGGCCGGACTCGTAGATCAGCACGACGTCTGGCGACGAGGTCAGCCGCGCCAGGTTCGCCGCTTTCGACGGCAGGCCGATGCCAACGAAGCACACGGCATTGTTTTTCAAGCGACGCGCCGCGGCGACGGTCATCATTTCGTTGGTGGAGTAGGTCATGGTTTCACCTGCGAAGCGGCTGCCAGTCTGGCCTGGAATTCACTGAAATCCCGAGTGCCGTGGATGTATTCGTTGATCCATGCAGTAAACGTCTCACGGTCCCGAGCGATCGGATCCCACGCTTGATAAAAACGATTGTCACGTTCGGTGTAGCCGTGGGCGTAGGACGGATGGGCACCGCCCGGTACGTGGCACACCGCGCTCAACGCCCAGGTCGGCAGTACGCAGGCGTTCATCGGCGCATTCAGGTCGTCGACAATTTCTTCCACGGTGACGATGCAACGCTTGGCGGCCAGGGCGGCTTCTTTCTGCACACCGAGAATGCCCCACAGCAGCACGTTGCCCTTGCGGTCGGCTTTCTGGGCGTGGATCACCGTGATATCAGGGCGCACCGAAGGCACGGCGGCCAATACTTCACCGGTGAAGGGACAGGTTACGCTCTTGAGCAGCGGGTTGACCTTCGGCAGGTCAGAGCCGGCGTAGGCCCGCAACACCGCGAATGGCAGGCCGGAGGCGCCGGCGACGTAGGCGTTGGCCAGGTCGGCGTGGCTGTGTTCCTCGATCTCCAGCGGATGCGGCCATTGTTTCTCCACGGCATCGCGCAAACGGTGCAACGACCCGACGCCAGGGTTGCCGCCCCAGGAGAAAATCAATTTGCGAGCACAACCGGCGCCGATCAACTGGTCGTAGATCAAGTCAGGTGTCATGCGCACCAGGGTCAGATCTTTCTTGCCCTGGCGAATGATTTCATGACCCGCCGCCGTAGGAATCAGATGAGTGAAGCCTTCGAGCGCGACGGTATCGCCGTCGTTGACGAATTGCTTCACCGCGTCGTGCAGCGAAAGGATTTCAGCCATGGGGCAGGCTCCCGTTTTCCAGTAGACCGACATGAAGAAAAAGGCGCGAGGTTAAGCGCCGGAGTGACTGGAAGATTAAGCTTCGGGAAAAGGCCAAACAATCCGATAATCGACTGAGTGTTCGTTTATCGAACAGATTGTTGTTTGGCTATCGATTTATCCAAGTACACTGAGATCCCTGTGGGAGCGGGCTTGCTCGCGAATGCAGTGGGTCAGACAAAGTAGTACCGCCTGACAAACCTCATTCGCGAGCAAGCCCGCTCCCACAGGGGAAATATCACCAACTCATGTCGCATCCGCATGACTGACCATGCCTTTGATCACCACCGCCGTGGTCGCCAGGGCCGCCGGAATGACCAAGGCGGTCAGGACCTGTTCGAAGTTCCAGCCCAGGCCCAGCAGGGTCGCGCCCATCCAGGCCCCGAGGATCGCGCCGAAGCGACCGATGCCCAGCATCCACGAGACACCGGTGGCCCGGCCCTGGGTCGGGTAGAAACGCGCCGCCAGGGAAGGCATCGCCGATTGCGCACCGTTGACACACATGCCGGCCACCAACACCAGGGTGGCGAGCAAGGTGATGTTGCCCAGGCTCTGCCCCACCGCGTAGGCAAACAACCCGGCCATCAGGTAGAAAAGGCCGATGACCTTGTGCGGATTGAACCGGTCCATTGCCCAACCAACGAAGACGGCGCTCAACACACCCCCGAATTGAAACAACGCGCCGATAAACGCGGCCTGTTCCATGCTCGCGCCGCTGTCGCGCATCAAGGTCGGCAGCCAACTCGTCAGCAGGTAGACGATCACCAGGCCCATGAAATAGGTCAGCCACAGCAGCAAGGTGCCGGCGCTGTAGGTGCCGGAGAAAATCACCGCCAGCACGTTGCGGGCTTTCACGGTTTTCTGTTCCGGCACGCTGAAGCTCGTCGCTTGGGCAACCGTGTGTGGCTCGATCGGCGCCAGGGTCTTGCGCACTTTGTCGGTACCGCGATTGCGCACCACCAGGAAACGCGCCGACTCCGGCAGCCAGAACAGCAACACCACCGCCAGGATCAACGGCAGGATCCCGCCAATCAGCAGCAGGCTGTGCCAACCAAACGCCGGTATCAGCTTGGCGGAGATGAACCCGCCGCCGGCCATGCCCAGGTTGAAGCCGCAGAACATGCTGGTCACCAGCAGGGACTTCTTGCGTTCCGGAGTGTATTCCGAAAGCAAGGTAGTGGCGTTCGGCATGCCGGCGCCCAAGCCCAGGCCGGTCAGGAAACGCAATACCAGCAATTGATCGACGTTGGTGCTGTAGGCCGACGCCAGGCTGAACGCGCCAAACAGCAGGACCGCGCCAAACAGTACGACTTTTCGCCCGAAGCGATCAGCCAGCGGCCCGGAGCCCAGTGCGCCAAACACCATGCCGATCAGCGCGGCGCTCATCACCGGGCCGAGGCTGGCGCGATCGATGCCCCAGTCCTGGGACAAGGCCGGGGCGATGAACCCCATGGCCGCAGTATCGAGGCCGTCGAGAAATACAATCAGGAAACAGAGGATCACCACCCGCCACTGATAGCGCGAAATGGGTTGGGCATTGATGAAGGACTGCACATCGAGGCAGTGACCTACGGAGGTCTGGGGCTGGTTCATTTTATTTTTATTCCACGCAAGAAACGCAGGCGAACGAATCAGAGACCGGCGAAACACGCCGGATGACGCTGCGCGACATTAATGAGGCCAGGCAAATACCGTCAATTCATCGCCGCCGACTGTGTGCGTTTATCGAACAGCTTAAGTGAACAGTTGCGCGCTCAGGTCGCGACTGGCCCCCAGCAGGCCTGGCAGGAAGCGCTGTTCCAGCTCATTGCGACTGACCCGCCCGGCATGGGTACTGACGTTGAGCGCGGCCACCACTTGACCGGAAGCGTCGTACACCGGCACGGCAATCGAACGCAGGCCCTGTTCCAGTTCCTGGTCGACGATGCACCAGCCCTGCTGCCGCACCTGTTGCAGACACTCGAGCAACGCTTCGGGTGTATGCAAAGTGCGGCTGGTCTTGGCTTGCAGGTCGGCGTGGTCGAGGTAATCGCGCAGCGACGCATCATCCAGGGCCGCCAGGAGGATCCTGCCCATCGAAGTGCAATAGGCTGGCAGGCGCCCGCCTACTGAAAGGTCCACCGAAATCAGGCGCTGGGTGGTGGCGGAACGGGCGATGTAGAGAATGTCGTCGCCTTCGAGCGTGGCCATGTTGCAGGCTTCGTGCAGTTGCTCGCTCATGCGGTCCAGGTACGGCTGGGCAGAAACGGCCAGGGGTGTGGAGGACAGATAGGCGTGACCGAGGGTCAGCACTTTGGGCAGCAGCGAATAGGTCCGCCCATCCGTAGTGGCGTAGCCAAGCTTGATCAAGGTATGCAGGCAACGTCTGACGGCGGCGCGGGGAATTTCCGTGCGGTGGCTGATCTGGGCGATGGTCAGGTGTCGCTTGCGCTCCTGGAAGGCCTGGACCACCGCCAACCCGCGGGCCAGGGACGTCATGAAATCGGGATCACCGGTCAGGGCCTGGATCCGTTTGGCCGGCGAGGCGACGATCGGTGGCGCTACGGACGTGAAGGCATTGCGCAATTGGTCGTTCATGTCTGATCCTTCCCCGGGAGTGACGGCTATTCAAACGGCTGCCCAATGGGCAAGCAAGGGCCGCCGGCCAAGATCGTTCGATTATCGAACCGCCGACCGATAATCGCAATCAGACCAGGCGCCAAATAGCGGCCTGCCGCGGACGCAGTCGATAGTAAGTTTGCGGGAAACAGTGAGACACGGTTTGACGCGACAACGTTAGCAATATTGAACTTGTCGGCGGGAACGGTTTCTGGATAACGGCACTAGCCGGGATCTTCTGCGAGCGGCTGTACAAGTTGCACATACAAACATGAGTTCACACAACAACAACACCTTTTACTTTTTCCCGATAGTGTTATTCGGCTGGGCCGCTATAATGCCAAACAGCGACGGTACGGCCAATCGACCGTTCCCGTACGCAGGCATCGTGGTCGAGACCCTGGTGCCCGAAGCACCTTCATGGTCGCTTCCCCTGTTTGGCAACAACGCGAAGCCTGATGCTACGTCAGCTGTCAGCTCTGGTGCCGTGGCCGTCTGCATGCCCTCATGCAGTGCGTATCACCAGATTCAACTTCATTTAATTTAGGTAGAACTGTGACGAAAGACGAACTGCGCGCGGAACTTGAGCGCCAGGAACAACGTTACAAGGAAGTTTACGGCGGAGAAGTCACCACCTACGCCGCGCAACCTGAACCGGAACGCAAACCCTGGCGTAAGCGCGCCACCGTTCAGGACCAGGCTTTCACCCAGGAACTTCAGAAAATGGAAAAAGAACTCAAAGCCGAAGAGCAGTGACGCTCCGGGCCCGATGTTCTTGTGAAGAGGTCTCCGACCGCCACCCTGGCCGGAGGCCATAGCGCACGCCCGCCATGAGCGGGCCGCCATCCGCCACCCGTCAGACAATCGGGAAGGCCCTGGCCGACCTCCTTTTCAGATATTTCATACAATTCCTTGAGGCGTCCTACAGCTGGCGGAGATCCAGCTCGGATGCGCTTTGCGCCCCTGAATCAAGGGGTTACGCACCCCGCGGAAAACCTCGCGCTTGAGGCTTTCCTACAAAATATTTCGTTGAAGAATGTTACCGATGAGCAGGCAGTGCATCGATTACCGAGGTTTTCTGGCATAATCGCGCCCCCTTACGACCGGGTCAGAAAACCTTCATGATCGATTTATTCAGCGGACTGGATGCTTGGGTGCTTGTGAGCCTCTTGCTCGCCCTGGCTTTTGTCCTCGCCTTCGAGTTCATCAACGGCTTTCATGACACCGCTAACGCGGTTGCCACTGTTATCTACACCAAAGCCATGCCGCCTCACCTGGCGGTGTTCTTTTCCGGTGTGTTCAATTTCCTCGGTGTGCTGCTGGGCGGCGTGGGGGTGGCGTACGCCATCGTTCACCTGCTGCCCGTGGAGCTGCTGATCAATGTGAACACCGGACACGGGCTGGCCATGGTGTTTTCGCTGCTCGCAGCGGCCATCACCTGGAACCTGGGCACCTGGTACTTCGGTATCCCGGCGTCCAGTTCCCACACGTTGATCGGTTCGATCCTCGGCGTGGGTCTGGCCAATGCGCTGATCAACGATATCCCGTTGGCCGACGGGGTGAACTGGCAGAAGGCGATCGATATCGGCGCCTCCCTGGTGTTCTCGCCCATGGCCGGTTTCCTGATCGCCGCCCTGGTGCTGATCGGCCTGAAATGGTGGCGCCCGCTGTCGAAGATGCACAAGACGCCGGAACAGCGCCGCCAGATCGACGACAAGAAGCACCCGCCGTTCTGGAATCGCCTGGTACTGGTGATCTCGGCCATGGCCGTCAGCTTTGTCCACGGTTCCAACGATGGCCAGAAAGGTATCGGCCTGATCATGCTGGTGCTGATCGGTATCGTGCCGGCACAGTTCGTACTCGACCTGGGCAGCACCACCTACCAGATCGAACGGACCCGAGACGCGACGCTGCACTTGAGCCAGTTCTATCAACGCAACAACGAGTCCCTGGGTGAATTCCTGGCGCTGGGCAAAAGCGTGGAAGGCGATCTGCCGGAGAAATTCCGCTGCAACCCGCAACAGACCGAACCGACCATCAATGCCCTGCTCGACACGCTCAAAGGCGTGGCGGACTACCATTCGCTGCCGTCTGAACGACGCATCGAGGTTCGTCGCTACCTGCTTTGCCTGGACGACACGGCGAAGAAGGTCGGCAAGTTGCCGGGCCTGGCCGCTCGTGAGAAAGACGACCTGAACAAACTGCGCAAGGACCTGACCGCCACCACCGAGTACGCTCCGTTCTGGGTGATCCTGGCGGTCGCCCTGGCGCTGGGCCTGGGCACCATGATCGGCTGGAAGCGTGTAGTGCTGACCATCGGCGAGAAGATCGGCAAGCAAGGCATGACCTACGCCCAGGGCATGTCGGCGCAGATCACCACGGCGTGCATGATCGGCGCGGCGAACATCTTCAGCCTGCCGGTTTCCACCACCCACGTCCTGTCCTCGGGCGTGGCCGGCACCATGGTCGCCAACAAGAGCGGCCTGCAAGGTGGCACCGTGCGCAACATCCTGCTGGCCTGGGTGTTGACCCTGCCGGCGACGGTGGCCCTGTCGGCCGGGCTGTTCTGGCTGGCGTCCAAGGCCCTGGGCAGCTGATTCCAGCGGCTGACAAAAAAGGTGCGACCCCTTGCGGTTCGCACCTTTTTTATGCCCAAAACCAATGTGGGAGCGGGCTTGCTCGCGAAGGCGGTGTGTCAGTCAATGTATGAGTAACTGACACAACGCCTTCGCGAGCAAGCCCGCTCCCACATTTTGATTTGTATCTACCGGAAAATCGGCAAAAAAAAGGGCGACCGAAGTCGCCCAAAATGCCTTGCGTGCTCGTTGTAGCCGGAAAGACCTACGGTTTTTTCCGCTTGTGTGCGTCTTTCCAGATGAATAATCCGAAACCTGCGAAAAACACGAACATGAGGCCGACCGTCAACACCCCGGCAAACACCACATTATCGAAAAACATGACTGGCCTCCTGGTCTTGCCCTTGTTGCGATGGGTTCAAGGTAACCAATCAGGCCTGGATGAAAATTGACCGGGGTCAATAACGCCCGCAACGGGGCGCAAAGGTGGGGAAATAACTGATCTGCATCAATGGATCGAGGGGGTTCAGCGCTTTTTCGGTTTGTTTTTCGGCTTTTTCTTGGACTTACCCAACGGCATGGCCTGCTCGAAAGCCTGGCGGACTTCATTGAGGCGTTTTTCGTTGAGGTCGTGAACGCGCTTGGCGCGCTCGGCACTGAGGTCGATCAGCTTGTCGTCTTGGCTCATGGCGTGTGGGCATCGTGCAGTGAATTGCGGATGCACCCATGATGCGGGCTGTTGGCGGCGTTGACCAGCCTGTGCGTGCAGGCAGGCACCTGGATCAGATCTGGATATCGACCCACAGGCCCTGGCGCGTCTCGTCGTCTATCAGCGGCACCACTGGCACGGTGTTGTCGGCGTTGAGCTCGGTACCCGGTACGGCGAGGTGTACTTCTGGGTCTTCATCGGCCTCGCGGCGGCGGCGGTCGCGTTCCTGCTGGCGACGCTGCTCCTCGCGCAACAGCAGCGCGGTCTCTTCCGGGTCGCGCTTTTGCAAGTCAATGGTGCTTTCATTGGAGCTTTGCTGCACCGGGACCACGGGCGGTATGTCCGGTCGCTGGCGAACCGGATCCTGTTGAGCGGTGATGGGTACGGCGCTCAAAGGGAGCATGGGTGGCAACATAAAGTTCTCCTGTCTTCAGGTTGTCGGCGGCTAAAGTGGCAGCTTGAACCGCCGGTCCGAAACTTGTGACCCAGTTGGCAATTGCACCGTTCACCAGGGCCGAGCTTGTTTGATCGCTGGGCAAGCGTAAGTTCCGTGCCATTGGTAATGAATCAGCGTACGTAAATCCTTTGGTCTGAAGGATCCTTCCGTTAAGATAACCGGCTTTTTCAAGGCGGGAGTCAGGCAGCATGGCGCAGCAGTATCAACCGGGGCAACGCTGGATCAGTGACAGCGAAGCCGAGCTGGGTTTAGGCACCGTTCTGGCACAGGACGGCCGCTTGTTGACCGTGCTCTATCCGGCCACTGGCGACACTCGCCAGTACGCGCTACGGAATGCGCCACTTACCCGTGTACGGTTTTCACCGGGCGATGTGATCACTCACTTCGAAGGCTGGAAAATGACCGTGCGCGAAGTCGATGACGTCGACGGCCTGCTGGTCTACCACGGCCTCAACGGGCAGAATGAAGTCGTCACCCTGCCCGAGACTCAACTGTCGAACTTCATCCAGTTCCGCCTGGCCAGCGACCGTCTGTTCGCCGGCCAGATCGACCCACTGGCCTGGTTCTCCCTGCGCTACCACACCCTGGAACACACCAGCCGCCAGTTGCAGTCTTCGCTTTGGGGCCTGGGCGGTGTACGTGCCCAGCCGATTGCCCATCAACTGCACATTGCCCGTGAAGTGGCCGACCGCATTGCGCCGCGGGTGTTGCTGGCCGACGAAGTGGGCCTGGGCAAGACCATCGAAGCCGGCCTGGTCATCCACCGTCAATTGCTGTCCGGCCGCGCCAACCGCGTCCTGATCCTGGTACCGGAAAACCTCCAGCATCAATGGCTGGTGGAAATGCGTCGGCGCTTCAACCTGCAGGTCGCACTGTTCGACGAAGAACGTTTTATCGAAAGCGATGCCAGCAACCCGTTCGAAGACACCCAACTGGCCTTGGTGGCGTTGGAGTGGCTGGTGGACGATGAAAAGGCCCAGGATGCGCTGTTCGCCGCCGGCTGGGACCTGATGGTGGTCGACGAGGCCCATCACCTGGTGTGGCACGAAGACCAGGTCAGCCCGCAATACGCCCTGGTCGAGCAGCTTGCCGAAACCATCCCAGGCGTGCTGCTGCTCACCGCGACCCCGGAACAACTGGGCCAGGACAGCCACTTCGCCCGCCTGCGCCTGCTGGACCCGAACCGCTTCCATGACCTCAAGGCCTTCCGCGCCGAGAGCGAAAACTATCGCCCGGTGGCCGAAGCCGTGCAGGAGCTGCTGGACAAAGGCCGACTCTCGCCCGAAGCCCACAAGACCATCCAGGGTTTCCTGGGCAATGAAGGCGAAGCCTTGCTGACCGCCGTCAATGATGGCGATGTCGAAGCCAGCGCCCGCCTGGTGCGCGAACTGCTGGACCGCCACGGCACCGGCCGCGTGCTGTTCCGCAACACCCGCGCCGCTGTGCAGGGCTTCCCCGAGCGCAAGCTGCACGCCTACCCGTTGCCTTGCCCGGACGAATACCTTGAATTGCCGTTGGGCGATCACGCCGAGTTGTACCCGGAAGTCAGCTTCCAGGCCCAGCCGGACGCCAGCGAGGAGGAGCGCTGGTGGCGTTTCGACCCGCGGGTCGAGTGGCTGATCGACACCCTGAAGATGCTCAAGCGCACCAAGGTGCTGGTGATCTGTGCCCACGCCGAAACCGCCATGGACCTGGAAGATGCCCTGCGCGTGCGTTCCGGCATCCCGGCCACGGTGTTCCACGAAGGCATGAACATCCTGGAGCGTGACCGTGCGGCGGCCTATTTCGCCGACGAAGAGTTTGGCGCCCAGGTGCTGATCTGCTCGGAAATCGGCAGTGAAGGCCGCAACTTCCAGTTCGCCCATCACCTGGTGCTGTTCGATCTGCCGGCACACCCGGACCTGCTGGAGCAGCGTATCGGCCGCCTGGACCGGATCGGCCAGAAGCACACCATCGAGCTGCATGTGCCTTATCTGGAAACCAGCCCGCAAGCGCGGCTGTTCCAGTGGTACCACGAAGCCCTGAATGCCTTCCTCAACACCTGCCCGACCGGCAACGCCTTGCAGCACCAGTTCGGCCCGCGTCTGCTGCCCTTGCTGGAGGAAGCCGACGATGGCCAGTGGCAAGCGCTGATCGACGAGGCCCGTGCCGAACGCGAGCGCCTGGAAGCTGAGCTGCACACCGGTCGCGACCGTTTGCTGGAGCTCAACTCCGGAGGCGCCGGTGAAGGCGATGCGCTGGTGGAGGCCATTCTCGAGCAGGACGACCAGTTTGCCCTGCCGATCTACATGGAAACCCTGTTCGACGCCTTTGGTATCGACAGCGAGGACCATTCGGAAAACGCGCTGATCCTCAAGCCGAGCGAAAAAATGCTCGACGCCAGCTTCCCCCTGGGCGACGACGAAGGCGTGACCATCACCTACGACCGCAACCAGGCGCTGTCGCGCGAAGACATGCAGTTCATCACCTGGGAGCACCCGATGGTGCAAGGCGGCATGGACCTGGTGCTGTCCGGCTCCATGGGCAACACCGCCGTGGCACTGATCAAGAACAAGGCCCTCAAGCCCGGTACCGTGTTGCTGGAGCTGCTCTACGTCAGTGAAGTGGTTGCCCCGCGCTCGCTGCAGCTGGGTCGCTACCTGCCGCCGGCCGCCCTGCGCTGCCTGCTGGACGCCAACGGCAACGACCTGGCCGCCCGGGTCTCGTTCGAAACCCTGAACGACCAACTCGAAAGCGTGCCCCGCGCCAGCGCCAACAAGTTCATCCAGGCCCAGCGCGACCAGCTCACACCGCGAATCAATGCCGGCGAAGAGAAGATCGCCCCACGTCACGCCGAACGCGTGGCCGAGGCCCAGCGCCGCCTGGCCGCCGATACCGACGAGGAACTGGCCCGCCTGACCGCCCTGCAAGCGGTCAACCCGACCGTGCGCGACAGCGAGCTGGTGGCCCTGCGCCAACAGCGCGAGCAAGGCTTGGCGATGCTTGAGAAGGCGGCGCTACGCCTGGAGGCGATTCGGGTGCTGGTGGCGGGCTGATTGCCGCAGTAGTCCGAAAAAGGCCCGCAGCGATGCGGGCCTTTTTTGTGCAAACCTGCCGAACACAGAGATGTTGGACTGGGAACACGGTCAACGTGGCGAGGGGATTTATCCCCGCTGGGTTGCGCAGCAGCCCTCTGCGTTTCAACTGACAATCGCGGCGCATGGTGGATTCTGGGGCTGCTGCGCAGCCCAACGGGGATAAATCCCCTCGCCACAAGGCCCTATCAGCCCCAGCCCCAGCCCCAGCCCCAGCCCCAGCCCCAGCCCCAGCCCCAGCCCCAGCCCCAGCCCCAGCCTTGGCCTTAGCCTTGGCCTTAGCCTTAGCCTTAGCCTTAGCCTCAGCCTCAGCCTCAGCCTCAGCCTCAGCCTCAGCCTCAGCCTCAGCCTCAGCCTCAAGGACTGTAATATCCCACCGCCACTAGGAAATGCCCGACCTTCTTCAGGTACGCGTGTTTATCCTCGACCTTGCCCGTCACCGGATTCTTCCAACGGTACTCGTACTCTCCCTCGCCCTGTTTCCCGATCAACGCCAGGATCGGCTCGCCCACCGGTTTGCCATCCGGGTCCTTGACCTTGGCGAAGTCGGTATTGATCAAGCGCAAATTGGTGCCATGGCCGACATAACGCCGGGTATCGAGGTCGACGACAAAGACATACAAGTCATCCTGCAGGTAACCGCCCTTGAGGGAGTTGACCGCCGTCAGCGTGGCCTTCTCGTTTTTCAGCAGATCATCCGAGGCCTTGTCCAGCAACGCCCTGGCCTGTTCGGCGGAAGCCCGGGGCAGGTAATAGCCGACAGCCAGGATTCGCTCGCCGATACGTTGGAAATACACATGCTTGCGCTCGACCTTGCCGTCCGCCCAGTTCTGCCAGCGGTACTCGGCTTGCTGGATGCCACTGGCCTCGGGGGTTTTCAAGGCGTCCTTGAAGGCTTTGCGCAAATCCGGCCCCAGCACCTCGGACACGTCCCGCCCGATCAACGCCGAGGACGGCCCGCCGCTGGCAAGCATCACACCTTGGGTATCCACCACGAACACGTAGCGATCCTTGTCGACGAATTCCCCTTGGCGACTGAAGGCGGCAAAGGCTTTGTCGCCGTTGTCGTGGTAATAGACCAAGGCCTTCTCCAGCAGCGCCCGGGCCGCCTGGCCATCGTCCGCAGTGGCCGCCTGGGCCTGAGCCAGCCCCAGCATGAGCATTGCCCCCAGCCAGGCCATCCTGTGAAAAAAACCCATGCGTGCGCCCCTCGTTCTTGTTGGTGTTTCAAGAGCGTAGACGGCGTGGGGTGATGTTGGAGTATTCAGGGGATTGCTGGGGAGCCTGGGGAGCCAGAGGTATTGATATTGACTGACAGGACGTCATCGCGAGCAAGCTCGCTCCCACAGGGTCAGCACCCTCCAGTGTGGGAGCGAGCTTGCTCGCGATAGCGGCGGCACATTCAGAAATGATGCGCGCACAAACGGCTTATTGAGCCCCAGCGCGCAGTTGCTGCTGCAAGTTCTGGATCTGCGCCTGCAAGGTGTTGATGTTACGGGTGACCTGGCCGCGGAAGGCGTCGAACTCGGCCGTGTTGCCGCCCTTGTCCTGCTGGCTCTTGAGCACGATCACGTCCTGTTCCAGGCGGTCGATGGCAGAGTTGGAGGTGGCTCTTTTCAGGGCGGTGATGTCAGCACCGATGCTCTTGAGCTGGGCGTCCAAGGCACCACCCTCGCCCTGGCTCCTCAGGGCGGTCACTTCAGCCGCCAGCGCCTTGACCTGGGCCTGGAGCTCCTTGTTGGACGCTTGCAACTGCGTGTTGGTGTTCTGCTGTTCCGAGGCCTGGGCGATGAGCTGGGCCAATTCCTTGTCCAGGTCGGCAGATGGACCGAACGTGGCCTGCTGTAGTTTGTACTGCTCCTGCAGCTTGCCGTCGAATTGCCGCCCCTGTTCCTGCAGCTTGTTGTCCAACTGTTTGATCTGCAGCTTCAAGGCTTCACTGTCGCTCATGACGTTGGACTGCCCGGCGACCACCTTGCCGGAAATGTCCTGCAAGCGCCCCGCCGCATCCTCACTGATCCGGGCGAAGCTTTCCTGGGTCGCCACCAGTTGCTGCTCCATCAGGGAAATCTGCTGGAAGCTCCACCAGGCCAGGAAACCGAATGCACACAGCAGCGCGCCGACCAATGCCCACAGCGGCCCGGTGCTGGCCCCCTTGACCTTGGCCGCGGCAACGGGCGCCGGGCGCGCTTGCACGTGGGGCTGGCGGCTGGGCATGAAATCATCGTCATCGGGAATGTCGGCCCGCATCCGCAGGCTCGGTACATCATCGAAGTCGTCGTTGGCATCGTTACGCATGGGCATGGTTCGACCTTTGGGAAACCGATAATGGCTTGATGCGGCGAGTATAACCCTCTCGCCCGCCGCACCGATTGACCCCGAACCTGGCACTCGGTTCATGATGGGCCGATCAGCGGGCTGTTTGGACACCCCACCAGGCGCAAAATTCATCGAGGGCGGTCCACAGGCTGACCTGCGGATCGTAATCGAGATAATGCCGGGCGCGACTGATATCCAAGGTGAAATTTTTGTTCATGACCTGCATGCCCAGGCGCGACAGCGTCGGTTCGGGGCGGCCTGGCCACAACTTGCAGAATCCTTCATTCAGGGCCGCGACGCTGTAAGCCAAGCCGTAGGAACGATAACGTCGAACCTGTGGGACTTCCATCTGGCGCATCACATAATTGACCACATCCCATAGCGGAACCGGTGCGCCGTTGCTGATGTTGTAGGCCTTGCCCAAGGCTGAATCGGTGGCCAGCAGACTGCTGAGCAACGCTTCGTTGAGGTTCTGCACACTGGTGAAGTCCACCTTGTTCAACCCGTTGCCGACAATGGCCAGTCGGCCCTTGCGCTGCATTTTCAGCAGGCGTGGGAAAATGCTCATGTCACCGGCGCCGGTCACGAAACGCGGGCGCAGGGCCAGCACTTCGAGGCCGAACTCCTGGGCGCCGAAGACTTTCTGCTCGGCCAGGTACTTGGTGGCGGCGTAAGGGTGCTTGAAGCGCTTGGGCACCTGTTCTTCGGTCAGCCCGAGGTGGTCACGGCCGTCGAAGTAAATGGACGGCGAGGACAGATGAACCAGGCGTCGCACCTTCTGCTTGAGACAGGCTTCGACAACATTTTCCGTGACTTGGACATTGCCCTGGTGGAAATCCTGATAGCGACCCCACAGCCCCACGGAGCCGGCGCAATGCACCACGGCCTCGACATCCAGGCACAGGTCGCGGGCCAGCAGAGGGTCGTTCAGATCGCCTTGGACGAACTGCGCACCACGACGCACCAGATGTTCCACGCTCTCGGCCCGGCGACCGGTGACCCGTACATCCAGGCCCTGCTCCAGGGCGAAACGCGCAAAGCGCCCGCCAATGAAGCCGCTCGCGCCGGTGACCAAAATCTTCATGCATGCTCCTAAAAATCAGATTCGAGCTACAAGCCACAAGCGTCAAGCCAAGCGCTTTTCACTTACCGCTTGCAGCGTGCTGCTTGCCGCTGCGATCAATCGCTCAGTCAATAAGCCGAGCAACTGCCCACCATTGCGCCAATGATGCCAGTACAGCGGCACATCGATCGGTTTATCTGCCAACAATTCCACCAGCACGCCTCGTTCCAGCTGTTCGCGCACTTGCAGCTCCGGCACCAGCCCCCAGCCCAACCCCACCTCGGCAAGACGGATGAAACCTTCGGACGAGGGGCATAAATGATGCTCGAAACCGCCCTCCACGCCCACGGACGCAAGGTAGCGATGTTGCAGGAAATCATCCGGGCCAAACACCAGTGCCGGCGTACGAGCCAGTTGATCGGCCCGCACGCCGTCGGGAAAGTGCCGGGCGATGAAGGCCGGGCTGGCCAACGCCCGGTAGCGCATCGCCCCCAGCAGCACGCTGCGAGCGCCCGCCACCGGGCGTTCGCTGGCGCAGACACAGGCCGCCACTTCACCGGCGCGCATGCGCTTGAGGCCCACGGTCTGGTCTTCTACCACCAGGTCGAGCAACAGGTGATGGTCGGCGCAGAAATCTCCCACGGCAGCGGCCCACCAGGTTGCCAGGCTGTCGGCGTTCAAGGCGATGCGCAGACGCTCCGGCAGCCCCTCTTCATCCAGCGCCGGCACCAGGCTCTGCAGGTCGCGCTCGAGCAGCCGCACCTGTTGCACGTGGTTGAGCAACCGACGGCCGATTTCCGTGGGCGCTGGCGGTGTGGCACGCACCAGAACGGGCTGACCGACGCGCGCCTCCAGCAGCTTGATCCGTTGGGAAATGGCCGATTGCGACAAACCCAGCACTTGGGCCGCGCGCTCGAAACCGGCCTGCTCGACGACGGCGGCCAGGGCAGAAAGCAATTTGTAATCGAACATCAGTTTCCCTAATGAGCAATCAGCAATATTGGTTTTTCTTATACAGCTCACCACAGGAGAATGGCCAGCAATTCATCAACTGACCGGGGGATAAAACGATGTGGCAAAGCTATGTGAACGGGCTCTTGGTGGCCCTCGGGCTGATCATGGCCATCGGCGCCCAGAACGCATTCGTGCTGGCCCAGAGCTTGCGCCGCGAGCACCACTTGCCGGTCGCGGCGCTATGCATCGCCTGCGACGCCCTGTTGGTCGCCGCCGGGGTGTTCGGCTTGGCGACCTTGCTGGCCCAGAGCCCGTTATTGCTGTCGATTGCCCGTTGGGGCGGCGCGGCGTTCCTGCTCTGGTACGGCAGCCAGGCCTTGCGCCGGGCCTGTTCCAGGCAAAGTCTGCAACAGGGTGAGAAACAGGCTGTGCGCTCGCTGCGGGCCGTGTTGCTCAGCGCGCTGGCGGTGACGCTGCTCAACCCCCACGTCTACCTCGACACCGTGCTGCTGATCGGGTCCCTCGGTGCCCAGCAAAGCGTGCCCGGCGCCTATGTGGTGGGCGCGGCCAGTGCCTCATTGCTGTGGTTCCTCACCCTGGCCATCGGTGCCGCATGGTTGGCTCCCTGGTTGGCCCGTCCAAGCACCTGGCGGATCCTGGACCTGTTGGTGGCGGTGATGATGTTTACCGTGGCGATGCAATTGATTGTCGCCGGCTGATTATTCCAAACCGCTCTGGAACCTCTATTCCACACAGTTGTTGCGTGGTTATGCCGCACCCCCGGTGCTATGATCCGACTCCTGCGCCGCAAAGAGTACAAACTCCCCGGCGCTAGTCTGGCCGCCCGTGATCGGCCTTGCGCTCACCGCAACTGACCTGATTAGGAGAATCACCATGGCTTTCGAATTGCCGCCACTGCCCTATCCACACGACGCACTGGCGCCACACATTTCCAAAGAAACACTGGAATACCACCACGACAAGCACCACAACACCTACGTCGTGAACCTGAACAACCTGGTGCCTGGCACCGAGTTCGAAGGCAAGACCCTGGAAGAAATCGTCAAGACTTCCTCGGGCGGTATCTTCAACAACGCCGCTCAGGTCTGGAACCACACCTTCTACTGGAACTGCCTGGCGCCAAACGCCGGCGGTCAACCAACCGGCGCCCTGGCTGAAGCCATCAACAAGGCATTCGGTTCGTTCGACAAGTTCAAGGAAGAATTCAGCAAGACGTCCATCGGCACCTTCGGTTCCGGCTGGGGCTGGCTGGTGAAAAAGGCTGACGGTTCCCTGGCCCTGGCCAGCACCATCGGCGCCGGCAACCCGCTGACCAGCGGCGACACCCCGCTGCTGACCTGCGACGTGTGGGAACACGCCTACTACATTGACTACCGCAACGTTCGTCCGAAATACGTCGAAGCGTTCTGGAACCTGGTCAACTGGAAATTCGTCGCCGAGCAGTTCGAAGGCAAAGCCTTCACTGCCTAAGCTCGATGCCAGACAAAGGAAACCCGGCACCGTGCCGGGTTTTTTTGCGCGACAAAATTGATCGCAAGCCAAATACGTCGTGTCTGGAACCCAAGAAAAAATCCCGACAGGCCTCAAGTTGCGGTGCCTTTCAACCGACACAATGGTCATAGAGCAATCACTCCGGAAAAAACGTACATCGGCCAGGTTTCAAGCGAAAACCCTTGTGTTTGATTGTCCCTTTGACTGACATCACAGGATTGCCAATACTCATGGCAACTTGACGCTACCCGCACGGAACAAGGAACCATTCTTTGAAGCTGGAACTCAAGAACAGCTTGTCTGTGAAGTTGCTCCGGGTCGTGCTCCTTTCGGCATTGATCGTTGGCATGGTCTTGAGCTGCGCCCAGATCGTGTTCGATGCCTACAAAACCAACCAGGCCGTCGCCAGTGACGCCCAGCGTATCCTCGACATGTTCCGCGATCCGTCGACCCAGGCCGTCTACAGCCTGGACCGGGAAATGGGCATGCAAGTGATCGAAGGCCTGTTCCAGGACCAAGCCGTGCGCATGGCTTCCATCGGCCATCCCCGCGAAACCATGCTCGCCGAAAAAGCCCGCCCCTTGCAGCACTCCGAAAGCCGCTGGCTGACCGACCTGATCCTGGGCAAGGAGCGCACCTTCACCACGCAACTGGTGGGACGTGGCCCCTACAGCGAATACTACGGCGACCTGAGCATTACCCTCGACACGGCCACCTACGGCGAGGGGTTCATCGTCAGTTCGGTGATCATCTTCATCTCCGGGATGCTGCGGGCCCTGGCCATGGGCCTGGTGCTGTACCTGGTCTATCACTGGCTGCTGACCAAGCCGTTGTCGCGGATCATCGAGCACCTGACCGAAATCAACCCCGATCGCCCCAGCGCACACAAGATCCCGCAGTTGCGCGGCCACGAGCAAAACGAACTGGGCCTGTGGATCAACACAGCCAACCAACTGCTCGAATCCATCGAGCGCAACACACACCTGCGTCACGAAGCGGAAAACAGCCTGCTGCGAATGGCCCAGTACGACTTTCTCACCGGCCTGCCCAACCGCCAGCAACTTCAACAGCAACTGGACAAGATCCTGGTGGACGCCGGACGCCTGCAACGTCGGGTGGCGGTGTTGTGTGTAGGGCTGGATGATTTCAAGGGCATCAACGAACAGTTCAGCTATCAGACCGGCGATCAGTTGCTGCTGGCCCTGGCGGATCGACTACGGGCCCACAGTGGGCGGCTCGGCGCACTGGCGCGGCTGGGGGGCGACCAGTTCGCCCTGGTCCAGGCCGACATCGAACAGCCTTACGAGGCCGCCGAACTGGCCCAGAGCATCCTCGATGACCTGGAAGCGCCGTTCGCCATCGACGATCAGCAAATCCGCCTGCGGGCCACCATCGGCATCACCCTCTTCCCCGAAGACGGCGACAGCACCGAGAAACTGTTGCAGAAAGCCGAGCAGACCATGACCCTGGCCAAGAGTCGCTCGCGCAATCGCTACCAGTTCTACATTGCCAGCGTCGACAGCGAGATGCGCCGCCGCCGCGAGCTGGAAAAAGACTTGCGCGAAGCCCTGGCCCGCGAGCAGTTCTCCCTGGTGTACCAGCCACAGATCAGCTACCGCGACCTGCGGGTGGTGGGCACTGAAGCCCTGATCCGCTGGCACCATCCCGAACACGGCCTGGTGCCGCCGGACCTGTTCATTCCCCTGGCCGAGCAGAACGGCACCATCATCGCCATCGGTGAATGGGTGCTGGACCAGGCGTGCAGGCAATTGCGCGAATGGCACGACCAGGGTTTCCTCGATCTGCGCATGGCGGTCAACCTGTCGACCGTGCAGCTGCACCATGCCGAACTGCCACGGGTGGTGAACAATCTCCTGCAGATCTACCGGCTGCCGCCGCGCAGCCTGGAGCTGGAGGTCACCGAGACCGGCCTGATGGAAGACATCACTACTGCGGCCCAGCACTTGCTGAGCCTGCGTCGCTCCGGGGCGCTGATTGCCATCGATGACTTCGGCACCGGCTATTCGTCCCTGAGCTA
The DNA here is from genome assembly GCF_900115235.1 of Pseudomonas sp. NFACC24-1. Classification (NCBI taxonomy): domain Bacteria; kingdom Pseudomonadati; phylum Pseudomonadota; class Gammaproteobacteria; order Pseudomonadales; family Pseudomonadaceae; genus Pseudomonas; species Pseudomonas sp. NFACC24-1. The sequence continues at coordinate 120,130 of NZ_FOVS01000016.1, read as the reverse complement.
CCTCAAGAGTCTGCCGCTGGACAAGATCAAGATCGACAAGAGCTTCGTCCAGGACCTGCTCGACGACGAAGACGACGCAACCATCGTCCGGGCCATCATCCAATTGGGCAAGAGCCTGGGGATGCAGGTCATTGCCGAGGGGGTCGAGACGGTCGAGCAGGAAGCCTACATCATCGCCGAGGGCTGCCACGAAGGTCAGGGGTACTACTACAGCAAACCACTGCCGGCACGTGAACTGGGCCTTTACCTGAAGCAGGCCGAGCGCAGCAAGGCGTCCATCCTCTGATTCTTCTCTTCTGCCACGTTCCCGTAGGAGCTGGCGAAGCCTGCGATCTTTTGATCTTCGCTGCAGACTCCATTGGCAGGGGAAAGATCGCAGCCTCGCTTCGCTCGGCAGCTCCTACAGACGCTGCCGATCCCTTCATTAAATAAGAAATATTTACAACCATAACCCTTTACACATAATGCAAATCTTTCGCATTATGTCGCAGTTTTGCGCACCCTCGCGCCTGTCCCATCCATCACCGAAGCAGGATGTTCGCCATGATTCGTATGCCCCTGGCTACCGCCAGTTTGCTGGCCATCGCTATTTCCCTCGCCGGTTGCGGCGAAGGCAAAGACAAGGCCGCCGCGCCGCAAGCGCCAACGCCGGCCGCCAGCACCTCGGCACCGGTCGCCCCTGCTGCTGCCGGCAAAGTCGACGAAGCCGCCGCCAAGGCCGTTGTCGCGCACTATGCCGACATCGTCTATGCCGTCTACAGCGATGCCGAATCCACTGCGAAGACCCTGCAAACCGCCGTCGACGCGTTCCTGGCCAAGCCGAACGCCGATACCTTGAAAGCCGCCAAGGCTGCCTGGGTCGCCGCACGCGTACCGTACCTGCAAAGCGAAGTGTTCCGCTTCGGCAACACCATCATCGACGACTGGGAAGGCCAGGTGAACGCCTGGCCCCTGGACGAAGGCCTGATCGACTACGTCGACAAATCCTACGAGCACGCCTTGGGTAACCCGGGCGCCACCGCCAACATCATCGCCAATACCGAAGTCCAGGTTGGCGAAGACAAGGTCGACGTCAAGGACATCACCCCGGAAAAACTCGCCAGCCTGAACGAGCTGGGCGGTTCCGAGGCCAACGTCGCCACCGGCTACCACGCCATCGAATTCCTGCTGTGGGGCCAGGACCTCAACGGCACCGGCCCGGGCGCCGGCAATCGCCCCGCTTCGGATTACCTGGAAGGCGCCGGTGCCACTGGCGGCCACAACGACCGTCGTCGTGCCTACCTCAAGTCCGTGACCCAACTGCTGGTCAATGACCTGCAGGAAATGGTCGGCAACTGGAAGCCGAACGTGGCCGACAACTACCGCGCCACCCTGGAAGCCGAGCCGGCCGAAAGCGGCCTGCGCAAGATGCTGTTCGGCATGGGCAGCCTGTCCCTGGGTGAACTGGCGGGCGAGCGCATGAAGGTGTCCCTGGAAGCCAACTCGCCGGAAGACGAGCAGGATTGCTTCAGCGACAACACCCACAACTCGCACTTCTACGATGCCAAGGGCGTGCGTAACGTGTACCTGGGCGAATACACCCGTGTCGACGGCACCAAGATGACCGGCGCCAGCCTGTCGTCCCTGGTCGCCAAGGCCGACCCGGCCGCGGACACCGCGCTCAAGGCCGACCTGGCCGACACCGAAGCCAAGATCCAGGTCATGGTCGATCACGCCAACAAGGGTGAGCACTACGACCAGTTGATCGCCGCCGGCAACACTGCCGGTAACCAGATCGTGCGCGACGCCATCGCCGCACTGGTCAAGCAGACCGGTTCGATCGAACAGGCTGCGGGCAAACTGGGCATCAGCGACCTGAACCCGGACAACGCTGATCACGAGTTCTGATCAACGCCGGCTGGCTGAAAAAAGCGACCTTCGGGTCGCTTTTTTTTGTCTGATGCAGGTCACTCAGTAGAAATAAAGCCGAAGCTGTTCTTGTGGCGAGGGGATTTATCCCCGCTCGAGTGCGCAGCGCTCGCCGACAACTGGCAGCGTTGCACAGAGTTCTGGGATTGCTCCGCAATCCAACGGGGATAAATCCCCTCGCCACAGATTCGGTGCTTGCAGGTCCTTGGTGGCTCATCACTGCAACCCCGCAAGCCGTCCTTCGATAAACCGCCGTTCCGGCAGTTGCTGCGTCAGTTCGAGCGCGCGGCGGTACGCCGCCCTCGCCTCGTCCAATCGTCCCAGTTGACGACAGAATTCCGCCTGCGCCGAATAGGCCAGGTGATAGTCGAGTAATTCCCCACGCTCCAGGATCGCCTCGACCAGGCGCAAGCCGACTTCCGGTCCATCGCGCTTGGCCAGGGCGGCGGCGCGGTTGAGTTCGATCACCGGCGACGGCACGGCCCGCAGCAGCACATCATAAAGGCCGATGATCTGCGGCCAATCGGTCTGCTCAGCCGTCGGCGCTTCGGCATGCACCGCCGCAATCGCCGCTTGCAGGCAGTACGGCCCGAACCGTCGGGTTTTCAACGCGGCTTCCACCAACGCACAGCCCTCGGCGATCAGCTCGGCATCCCATAAGGATCGCACCTGCTCATCCAGCAGAATCAGTTCACCGGTCGACGACGTTCGCGCCGGGCGCCGGGATTCGTGCAGCAGCATCAACGCCAGCAACCCCATGACCTCGGCTTCGGGCAGCAACTCCATCAGCAGACGCCCGAGACGGATGGCTTCGCGCGTGAGGTCTTCGCGCGTCAGCTCGGCCCCCATCGAGGCCGAATACCCTTCGTTGAACACCAGGTAGATCACCCGCAGCACGCTGTCCAGGCGCTCCGGCAGTTCCGCGCGGGACGGCACCTGATAGGGGATTCTGGCATCGCGGATTTTCGCCTTGGCCCGCACGATGCGCTGGGCAATGGCCGCCGGGGCGGCGAGGAACGCCCGGGCGATTTGTTCGGTGCTCAGGTCGCAGACTTCCCGCAGCGTCAGGGGCACCTGGGCATCCGCCGCCAGGGCTGGGTGGCAACAGGTAAAAATCAGCCGCAGGCGATCGTCTTCCACGTCTTCGTCACTCCACGGATCCTGCTCCAGCGCCTCGATTTGAGCGATCAACATCGGTTGGGACGCAGTGAAGCGCGCACGCCGGCGCAAACTGTCGATGGCCTTGAAGCGTCCGGCAGACACCAGCCAGGCCCGAGGGTTGTCCGGTACACCGTCGCGCTGCCAGCGCTCGACCGCAATGAAAAAAGCCTCGTGCAAGGCCTCTTCCGCCAGATCGAAGTCACCCAGCAGGCGAATCAATGTCGCCAGGATCCGCCGCGAGTCTTGCCGATAAACCTGCTCGACCCGCGCCTTGACCGTTTCGACCGACATCAGTCGGGCATGCCTTGGGTAACCAGCGTCTCAAGCCGGCCCAGGCTCTGGCCCCAACCCTCATGGAAACCCATGGTTTCCTGTGCCTGGCGATCGATTACCCGGCTGATGGACAACGCGTAAAAGGCAGCTGTGAGGTTCATGAATGAAATCCTGTTTGTGATTGTTGTTCAGGGGTTCAGTTGGCGTACCGGTCGCACTTCAACGCAACCGACCCGGGCCGCCGGGATATTGCCGGCGACCTGGATGGCTTCGTTGAGGTCCTTGGCGTCGATCAGGTAGAAGCCCGCCAGTTGCTCCTTGGTTTCGGCGAACGGGCCGTCGGTGATCGACAGCTTGCCGCCACGCATGCGCACCGTGGTGGCGGTCTGTACCGATTCCAGGGCTTCGGCGGCCAGCATGCGCCCACTGCCCTGGATCGATTCGGCATAGGCCATGCACTCGGCGTCCTCCGGGCTGTCGGGGGAGTTGTGCAGCGTGTGTTCGTTGCTATACACCAGGCATAGGTACTTCATGGAAGGCTCCGTGTTCGGACTGATCAACTATGGACGGCAGAATGACGCTCGGCGAAAAAACCGACGATCAGGGTTGCAGGTCGAACAGCGCCGTCCCGGCCATCGGGTCGAACGGAGCGGACCAATGTTCATGGACAATCCGCCATTGTCCGGCTACACGCTGGTAGCAGGCCGTCACACGCATCCAGCAGGCCTGTTCCTCGCCTTTTTCGTTGGTGCCGCCGCAATAGGCCAGCCAGTGGGCGAAGGCAATGTTGTCGGCCGGGGTAATCTTGACCTGATGAAAGTCGAACTTGTGCGGGCCGGGGCACATTTCCATACAGGCTTGCCAATGGGCCCGGTAAGCCGTCTTGCCCTTGAATTGCAGGGCCTGGATGGCATCGAACGAGACAATGTTCTCGTCATAGAGCGCCATGACTTTTTCGACATCCTTGGCCATGACGGCTTGGCGGTAGGTGTCGATCAGGGCCTGGATCTGGGTTTCAGTGGCTTGGGTATTCATGGTGATTCTCCGCAGTTTTTTGTTGAAGACACCCTTTGTCGTTTGGAGAAACAGCGAATCGACAATCCAACAAAAAATATTCAAAGAGAAAATTCGCTAGAATCCAAGTCCCTATTCTGTCGGCAAACATTGGACGTTTCTGTGACCGCTCGACTCGTCCCTTACGAAGACCTGACCGCGCTGCAACGCGAACAGGTCAGCGCCATCGAACTCTCCCCCGAGCAGATCAAGTTCGCCGGCGATATCCATGGCGCCCTGCACATGCTGCTGTCCCGGCCCGGCCCGGGAGTCAAGGGCTTTGCGCTATTGGCTGGGGAGGTACCGGTGGCCTTCCTGCTGCTCAAGCGCCCGCCGGTACTGCCCGCCTGGGCCAACGAACACAGCGCCACCCTGCATGCCTTGCAAGTCGACCACCGGGCCCAGGGCAAAGGGTATGGCAAGGCCTGCCTGCAAGCACTACCCGCCGTGGCACGTAGCGCCTGGCCGGACATCCACGGATTGGAGCTCTCGGTCGATCCCGATAACGTCTCGGCCATTGGCCTGTACGCCCGACTGGGCTGGGTCGACAGTGGCGAAGCCTATAAGGGCCGCATCGGTTATGAGCGGCGGATGGGGTTGGTGTTCTGACAAACAGAATCAACGATCGATAGGCGCTCCCACAGGGGACTGCGTCAATCAGCTTGGCTTGAGCGGGATCCAGATCTCCAGGGTGCCTTGGCCGGTCCTGGGGTTGAAGTCTTCGCTGTAGCGCTCGAATTCAGGCTCCTGCGCCGCTTCGTAACCGGACTGGGGCAGCCACTCGTTCCAGATGTACTGGAACGTATCCGGCAGCTTTTTCAACGGCCCTTTGTGTTCGAAGACCGCGTAATGGCCTGGCTGGATTTCGATCCAGCGGTATTGGTCCGGCAAATCGTCGAGCCGGCTGATTTCCACGCCGGCGATGTATTCGAACCCGCCCTGCCCGTCCGGGTTGCAACACACACCGTAGGTCACTTCATCTTTCTGCCCTGGCACCTTGTCGAGCCAGGGCAGGAACTTTTCCCAGAGCAGAGGGATGTCTTGGGCGGTGTCCTGGGTAAACCGAGCACCAAAGCCGGCGATGAGTTGAAAACGTCCCTGTTCAAAGCGTGGTACGGCTGTGCAATCGCGTTTGGGCTTTTCCATGCGGCAACACTCCAGCAAAACGTGAAGTCGGGCTTGGCAGTATAGAAGCCAAACCGGAATTGCCAGGGCCGTTTCGCTTGTCAGATGCCAGGCAGAGGCCCGGTAACGGCGTTTCCTACAAACTCGTTGTAGCCAGAAACAATCACGTACACCGCGAAATAACAGAAGATCGCAGCGGATGCCCAATAGGAATAACGCAACAATTTATCCCCCAACAGTTTGCCGCCCTGGGTCGCCGCCAGACACAAGGCCGCGCACCACAGCAGCCCGGCGCAGAGAAAACCACTGAGAAACAGCGCCGAGCTGAGCAAGGTTCCGCCGCCCGAACGGGCGATCAGCGTACCGCCCACTGCCGCGAACCAGAGGATGGCACTGGGCGATGACATGGCCAGGAAAATCCCGCGCAAGAACTCCTGGCGCGAAGAGTTGCCCTGCACTTCACCGGCCTCGGCCAGTACTGCGCTGTGATAGATCGCCGAGTGGATCATCTTCGCCGCGAAGTACAGCAACAGCACCGAGCCACCGACCCACAGCACCCAGCGCACCGCTTCGTATTGCAGCAATACGGTCATGCCGGCCAAGGCCAGGACGGCATAGATCAGATCGCCCACGCAGGTGCCCAGGCCCAGGGCGAAACCCTGGAAATAGCCGCGCTGCATCGCCAGGGTGATCATCGCGATATTGGCCACGCCAATGTCCAGGCACAGCGAAAGGCTCAGCAGGAAGCCGCTGGAAAATTCCATCATTCGTTCCATCAGGATTGGGTGAGACAGGTTCAACAAGCCGCTGCGACCATCGATGGCGCCGCGGCCAGGGCGACAGTGTCGTCGAAAATAGTTCGCCGCGGCTACTGGACAATCCGACATCCGCCCGATTATCTTGCGCCGCAGGCCACCGCAGTGGCCAACGTCGCTCGGACGGTTCCGGGCGCTCACGTATCTCGAGGCAACAATGGCCGAACAAGGTTCGCCGCGCCGCTTTGCGCGCATAGATCGACTCCCCCCGTATGTATTCAATATCACTGCCGAGCTGAAGATGGCTGCGCGTCGGCGCGGCGAAGACATCATCGACTTGAGCATGGGTAATCCCGACGGCGCCACGCCTCCACACATCGTGGAAAAACTGGTCACCGTCGCCCAGCGTGAAGACACCCACGGCTACTCCACCTCCAAAGGCATCCCGCGCCTGCGCCGCGCCATTTCGCGCTGGTACAAGGACCGCTACGAAGTGGACATCGACCCGGAAACCGAAGCCATCGTCACCATCGGTTCCAAGGAAGGCCTGGCCCACCTGATGCTGGCCACCCTGGACCAGGGCGACACGGTGTTGGTGCCCAACCCCAGCTATCCGATCCACATCTACGGCGCGGTGATCGCCGGCGCCCAGGTGCGCTCGGTGCCGTTGGTGCCAGGGGTGGATTTCTTCGACGAACTGGAGCGGGCCATTCGCGGCTCGATTCCCAAGCCGAAGATGATGATCCTCGGCTTCCCATCCAACCCCACCGCCCAGTGTGTGGAGCTGGACTTCTTCGAGCGGGTCATCGCCCTGGCCAAGCAGTACGATGTGCTGGTGATCCACGACCTGGCCTACGCCGACATCGTGTATGACGGCTGGAAAGCCCCGTCGATCATGCAAGTGCCGGGGGCGAAGGACATCGCGGTGGAGTTCTTCACCCTGTCCAAGAGCTACAACATGGCCGGCTGGCGCATCGGGTTCATGGTGGGCAACCCGGAGCTGGTCAACGCCCTGGCGCGGATCAAGAGCTACCACGACTACGGCACCTTCACGCCGCTGCAGGTGGCCGCCATCGCCGCCCTCGAAGGCGACCAGCAATGCGTGCGCGACATCGCCGAGCAGTACCGCCAGCGCCGCAATGTGCTGGTCAAGGGGCTGCATGAGCTGGGCTGGAAGGTGGAAAACCCCAAGGCGTCGATGTACGTCTGGGCCAAGATTCCCGAGGCCTATGCACACCTGGGCTCGCTGGAGTTCGCCAAGAAGCTGCTGGCCGAAGCCAAGGTCTGCGTCTCGCCGGGAGTGGGGTTCGGGGAGTATGGGGATGATCACGTGCGCTTTGCGCTGATCGAGAACCAGGACCGGATTCGCCAGGCGGTGCGTGGGATCCGTGGGATGTTCCGGGCGGATGGGTTGGTAAGCAAACCTAACGCCTGACCTAAAACCCAATGTGGGTATTTCCTGGATTTGTTGATCACCAGAAATCGGTGTGGGAGCGGGCTTGCTCGCGAAGGCGATATAACATTCAACCTATTTGTTGACTGTCAGTCCGCCTTCGCGAGCAAGCCCGCTCCCACATTGACTACAGTGTTGTCGGTTATACCACCAGCGACAGCAGCAGGATAAAGATCAATCCCACCACCGACAGGATGGTTTCCATCGCGGTCCAGGTCTTGAACGTCTCGGCCACGGTCATGTTGAAGTACTGCTTGACCAGCCAGAAACCCGCATCGTTGACGTGGGACAGGATCAACGAACCGGCACCGGTCGCCAGCACCAGCAGCTCACGGTTCACACCCGGCATCATCCCCACCACCGGCACCACGATACCGGCACCGGTAATGGTCGCCACCGTCGCCGAACCTGTGGCGATACGGATCACTGCGGCCACCAGCCACGCCAGCAGGATCGGCGAGATCTGCGCACTCACCGCCATGTGACCGATCACATCGCCCACGCCGCTGGTGACCAGCATCTGCTTGAAGCCACCACCGGCACCGATGATCAGGATGATCGCGGCGGTCGGCGCAAGGCTGGCGTCCAGCCATTTGAGCATCTGGCTGGAGCCGATGCCCTGCTTGTAGCCGAAGGTGTACAGCGACAGCAACAACGCCAGCAGCAAAGCCGAGATCGGGTGACCGATCATGTCCATCCAGGCGCGGAAGAGGTTGCCGTCCGGCAGCGCCACGTCAGCGAAAGTCTTGAGCAGCATCAGGAACACCGGCGACAACACGGTGATCAAGGTGATGCTGAAGCTTGGCAGCTCGGCGGCGCTCGTCTCGCGGGCCAGTTGGTCCACCAGCTCCTGGTTCGGATGGCCGGGGATGTGCTTGGCAATGAACGTACCGAAGATCGGGCCGGCAATGATGGCGGTCGGCAGCGCGACGATCAGGCCATAGAGAATGGTCTTGCCGATGTCAGCGCCAAATATGCCAATCGCCAGCAACGGCCCCGGGTGCGGCGGCACCAGGCCGTGAACCGCGGAAAGACCGGCCAGCAGCGGGATACCGATCTTGATGATCGACACGCCGGTGCGACGCGCGACGATGAACACCAGCGGGATCAGCAGCACGAAGCCGATTTCGAAGAACAGCGGGATGCCCACCAGGAAGGCGGCGAACATCATCGCCCACTGCACCTTGTCCTTGCCGAAGGCGCGGATCAGGGTCTGGGCGATCTGATCGGCTCCGCCCGACTCGGCCATCATTTTACCGAGCATCGTGCCCAGCGCCAGGATGATACCGACAAAGCCCAGCACGCCACCGAAGCCGTCCTGGAACGCCTTGATGATGGTGCCGGTCGGCATGCCCGACGTCAGGCCGAGGAACGCGGCGGCGATGGTCAGCGCAATGAACGGGTGGAATTTGAACTTGGTGATGAGGACGATGAGTCCGATCACCGTGACCACTGCATCAAGCAGTAGGAACGTCTCGTGGGACATGCCGAACATGGGAGGTGTCTCCTGATTTGTTGTTGTTATTGAAGCAGTTATTTATGAGTCGTCGGGACAGCGCTATCTTTCTGACGCAAATTTTTTGAAACTCAGCTGGCCAGCTTCAAACCGTGGGCCAACCACCAGACGTAAGCCTGCTGTGCCAGTTCGTCAACGCTGTGGCTGGACGCGTCCAGAGCCAGGGTCAGGGGCTCGCCGACAGGGGATTCAAGGGTGGCGAACTGGCTGTCGATCAGGGTCGACGGCATGAAATGGCCGGGACGATGGGACACGCGGTCGGCGGCCACTTCGGGGGTCAATTCAAGGAATACGAAGCCCAGGCCGGGCAAGGCGCTGCGCAGACGCTCGCGATAACTGTGCTTGAGGGCCGAGCAAGTCAGCACCGGGCGCTCGCCCGTGGCGTCGACACGGCGCAACTCGTCGCACAGGCTGTCGAGCCAGCCGGCACGGTCGTCGTCGTTCAAGGGGATACCGGCGCTCATCTTCTGGATGTTGGCCGCAGGGTGGAACGTGTCGCCTTCGATGGCGGTGGCGCCGCTCAATTGGCACAGGGCCTGGCTGACGCAAGTTTTGCCGCAACCGGCAACGCCCATGATGACCAGGGCGGAGATGGGATTGTTCATGTAACACCTCAGCGCGCAGACAGCGCTACCTTTGCCAGTTATGACACCGCAGCAAAAGCAGAAGTTGCCGACGCCTTCTTGTCATTTTTGTGGTTGCAGCATGTTCGTTCACGACACCCGCGGACGGAGGATCAGGCAACCCCCGCTCACGCATTTGCAGCGGCGTCGAGACAGCGCTACCTTAGTGCCTTGATTTTTGTTTGGCAAGCCGCCCTGATGACCGTCCCTAAAAACGATAAGAATACGCGCACCACCGGTCGCCCCACGCTCAACGAAGTCGCACGCCTGGCCGGTGTCAGCCCCATCACCGCCTCCCGTGCCCTGCGTGGCGTCAGCACCGTCGCCTTGGAACTGGTGGAAAAAGTCCGCCAGGCCGCCGTGGAACTCAACTACGTCGTCAACCCCGCCGCCCGCGCCCTGGCATCGGCCCAGAGCCATTCGGTGGTGGTGCTGGTGCCGTCGTTGTCCAACCTGCTGTTCATCGACACCCTGGAAGCCATTCATCGGGTGCTGCGGCCCAAGGGCTTCGAAGTGGTGATCGGCAACTACCACTACTCCCGGGACGAGGAAGAAGACCTGTTGCGCAACTACATGGCCTATCAGCCACGGGGGTTGCTGCTGACCGGTTTCGACCGCACCGAAAGCGCCCGGCGCATGATCGAGGCCAGCAATATCCCGTGCGTGTACATGATGGAACTGGACCCCGGCGCCGGGCTCAATTGCGTCGGTTTTTCCCAGCTCAAGGCTGGCGAAACGGCGGCCGAGCACTTGATTTCCAAGGGCCGCAAGCGCCTGGCCTATATCGGCGCGCAACTGGACCAGCGTACTCTGCTGCGCGGCGAAGGGTTTCGCCGCGCCCTGCAGCAAGCCGGTTTGTATGACCCGGACCTGGAGCTGCTGACCCCGCGCCCATCCTCGGTAGGCCTGGGCGGGGAATTGTTCCTGCAATTGCTCGGCAGCCACCCGGACGTCGACGCGATCTTCTTCGGCAACGACGACCTGGCCCACGGCGCCCTGTTCGAAGCACTGCGCTGCGGCATCAAGATCCCCGAGCAGGTCTCGGTGCTGGGCTTCAACGACCTGCCCGCCTCGGCCCATATGGTGCCGCGCCTGAGCAGCATCAGCACCCCACGGGAAGCCATCGGTCGCCGAGCCGCCGAACAGATGCTGACGCTGATGGCCGGCAACCGCATCGCGCAGCCGGTGGTGGACCTGGGTTTCGAGCTCAAGGTTCGCGAAAGCACCTGAGGCGCCACGCTCAAGCGGTCGATCCATGCCGTCGGACGGCAAGGGTTGGCCGCCCCCCTCGCCGCGCGCTTGCCCACACCTCTTGAAATACGGGCCTTGCGCAGGCGGCATGGGAATTGCTCCTGCCCATCGCTCAGCCATTACCCACAGGTGTTCATCATGTTGGTCAGTGCCAAACAGCAAGCGATGATCTTGCCACTCAAACGCCCGGGCGAAGATCCCACCGCCGAAGCCGCCAGCGGCCTGCAAAGCGCCGCGTTGCAGGCATTGCGCGATAACGTCCAGGCCCAGGCCAGCCAGGGCAGTGCCCAGGTCCAGGATTCCTTCACCCAACGAGCCACGCAACAGGTCAATGCCGCCACCGCCATCAGCGACAAGGTGGATGAGGCGTTCGCCAAGACGCGCGTGCAATTGCAGACCGTGGCTTCGTCAACGCCTGAAGAGGCCACGACACTTGGCGGCTCCGCCACGGCGCAGTTCAAGGACTACATGAGCAAGACGCCCGAAGAGCGCCTGCGCGACAGCATTCTCGAAGAGATGGGCATTACCGAGGAAGAGTTCGAGGCGATGCCGCCCGAGAAGCAGATGGCGGTCAGCCAGGAGATTGCCCAGCGCATGCAGGACAAGTCAGCGATGGCCCAAGTGGAAAAGGCCCAGGAGAGCCGCACAGGCGACAAAGCCGCGGCCACGGACATGTTTCTCGCCTCGCTTTGAGCCTCGGTACAGGCCAGAGCATTTGAGCTGGGGTGACCGCCCCAGCTCAACCTGAGCCCCGCCAAGTCGGTACCGGTTCAATGACCGAACAGGTTCACCTTCTTGGTTTTTTTGTCGGCGCGCTTTTCATCGGCCGTCTTTGCCGGTTTTTTCTTTGCCGCTTTTTTTGAATCCATGCCTTTGGCCATGATACGTACTCCAGTCATACGGGATGTGAAGTCAGGTATACACCTATCGCCGTACTCGCGTTCTTTTATAATCGCCTCCCCCTTCTGCGACACGACCCCGCCATGTCCGAAATCCATTACGCAGTGCTCGAAGCATCGCTTTGGCCGCTGATGAACAAGTTTTACCGCGCCCACCAATCCTCGATGAAAGCGGTGCGTGACGCGCAGCTGTGGGTGGCACGGCGCGATGAGATCGTCGCCGCCCTGTGCTTGCGGCCAGTGTCGGGCGGGCATTGGTTGACGGGGTTGTTCGTCGACCCGGCGTACCGCGTCCAGGGCATAGCCGCGCGATTGATCGCTGAAGCGGTGAACGGGGTGGACAAGCCGGTGTGGCTGTTCTGTCACCCGGACTTGCGCGGCTTTTATGAGCGGCGTGGTTTCAGCTTCGACCCTGAACTGCCCTATGCGATGGCCGAACGCCTGAGCCGGTATGCCCGCAGCAAGCCGATGATTGCGATGGGGTTGAGCTAAACACCCTGACCTGGAATGCAATACATATCTCATGTGGGAGCGGGCTTGCTCGCGAAGACGGCGGCACATTCAACATCCATGCAAGCTGACCTACCGCTTTCGCGAGCAAGCCCGCTCCCACAGAGGTTTGTGTCCGGCAATCAATCGTCGGCGGTGGGGTCCAGGTCCGGGAACATCACTTCGGTAAAGCCGAACTTGCTGAAATCAGTGATGCGCGACGGGTACAAGCGCCCGATCAGATGATCGCATTCATGCTGCACCACCCGCGCATGGAAGCCCGACGCGTAACGCACGATCGGCTCGCCCTTGGGATCGAAGCCTTCATAGCGGATGTGTTGGTAGCGCTCGACCGCGCCGCGCAGGCCCGGCACCGACAGGCAACCTTCGAAGCCCTCTTCCATCTGCGGGCCCAGGGGGGTGATAAGTGGGTTGATCAGGATGGTCTGGGGCACCGCCTCGGCGTCGGGGTAACGCTCGCTGTGCTCGAAGCCGAAGATCACCAGTTGCAGGTCGATGCCGATCTGCGGCGCCGCCAGGCCGACGCCGCCGACACTTTCCATGGTCTGGAACATGTCGTCGATCAATTGCCACAATTCCGGGCTGTCGAACATTTCGGCGGGCACCGGCGGGGCGATGCGCAGCAGGCGTTCGTCGCCCATTTTCAGGATTTCACGGATCATGGTCGGGCTTCGTCAGGGTGGGATTGAGGGATGGAATGGTCGCGCCCCAGGCCCGACACATGCTGTTTTTCGTGCTCGCCGGCACTCTTTTCACCCGGGTTCTTGCCCTCGGTGGACATGTGCTCGATCACCGCATTCATCTCCGCGCCGAGCAACAGCACCGCCGAAGAAATATAGAAATACAGCAACAACACGATGATCGCACCGATGCTGCCATACATGGCGTTGTAGTTGGCAAAGGTCTTGACGTAGAACGCGAACCCCAGGGAAGCGATGATCCACACCACCACCGCCAGCACCGACCCCGGCGTGATGAAGCGAAACTCCTGCTTGACGTCGGGCATCACGTAATAGATCAGCGCCACAGCCACCATCAGCAAGAACACGATCACCGGCCAGCGCACGATCGTCCAGAGCGTGACGATGAACTCCTCCAGGCCGACCTGTGCCGCAATCCAGCCCATCACCTGCGGCCCGAGCACCATCAACGCCGCAGCGGCCAGCAGCATGCCGGCGATGCCGACCGTGTAGAAAATCGACAGCGGGAAGCGCTTCCAGGCCGGACGGCCTTCCACCACATCGTAGGCGGCATTCATCGCGCTCATCATCAGCCGCACGCCCGCCGAAGCGGTCCACAAGGCGATGACGATACCCACGGACAACAAGCCGCCCTTGGATTGCTGGAGCTGGTCGATCACCGGGTTGACCTGCTCCAGGGCCTGGGGCGGCAGCACCAGCTCCGATTGCAGGCGCAACCAGGAGAAAAAGTCCGGCAGGTGCAGGAAACCGATCAAGGCGATCAGGAAGAGAATGAAGGGGAACAGCGAAAACAGCATCTGATAGGCCAGTGCCGAAGCGTAGGTCGACATCTCGTCGTCGAGAAACTCGGTCACGGTACGCATCATCACACGATGCAAAGGTAAGCCTTTCAAGGCCGGAAACATCATGTGCGTCTCCTTTCGCCGCAAAAAAGGAAGGTCGCCTGGCGACTCATGGGGTTGTTATCCAAGACAAAGTAACCTGTTTGGCGACTTTGGAACAATTTCCCCGGCGCAAGTTCGAGCCGACATGAAAACGGCCACCCGCAGATGACCGTTCCAATCGCGTTACTACAGGCAGGTTATGCCTCGTCGACGCCTTTCTTGACCGCATCCTTGGCCTTGCCCACGGCTTGTTGGGCCTCGCCTTTTTTCTCCTGGACCACGCCCTCGGCGCGCATGCGGTCATTGTCGGTGGCCTTGCCGACGCCTTGCTTGATGTTGCCAACGGCTTCGTTGGCAACGCCCTTCACTTTATCGCTCGTGCTACCCATGATGTCTCTCCTGTGAACAACGGTACGAAAAGTCATTACATAAGGGTTGACCGGGGCCGTTCGCGGGGAGTTTCATTTTTTTCAGCGGCACATTTCATCGTCGAATGCAGGTTGCACTTTATGTTTGTCGATCAACCCCCGAGAATGCCCCACGTATTCAGGCTGCGGCTTGAAGCTCCAACCCCGTAGGAACGTTATGAAACTCGATAAAAAGCAGGCCATCGCCCGCAGGAACCAGCAACTGGGCGGCGCCGTACTGGGCGTCAACAACTGCCATTTCAGCGAACTGAACCGCAACCGCAACATCTTCTGGTTCGATATCCCGGTGGCGCGCCTGGCCATCGGTCAGTACGAATGGATCCACCTGCTGCTGCACACGCCGGCCACCGATGAGCTGCTGCACTTGAAGGTGCCGACCGTGTTCCTGCGGGAAAAAATGGAAGGCCTGGAAGTGCGCAACCAGGGCAAACGCAAGGCCGCCCTGAGCCTGGAACTGAGCGCCGACAAGGACGCCTACCTGCAAGACATGCGGCCGGGTGGCACCAACCTGGATTTTGCGCAGTTCCGGTTGTAACCGGACCCGAAAAATTTGCAAGGAGCTGATTGTGGCGAGGGGATTTATCCCCGCCGGGCTGCGAAGCAGCCCCCACGATTCATCAGCTACTGCCGATGTGTCAGGCAGAACTCAGGGGGTTGCTGCGCAACCCAGCGGGGATAAATCCCCTCGCCACAGTTTTTTTGCCAAACTGGACAATCCATGCAAAAAGCCCCGCATTCGCGGGGCCTTTTTCTTTATAGCGGTCTTACTTCTTCAACCCCAGCTTCCTGAGCTCTTCGTCACGCAACTCGCGGCGCAGGATCTTGCCCACGTTGGTGGTCGGCAAGGCATCGCGGAATTCCACGGCCTTGGGCACCTTGTAACCGGTGACGTTGGCACGCATGTGTTCCATCACCTGTTCCTTGGTCAACGTCACACCGGGCCGTGCGACGATGAAAATCTTGATCGCCTCGCCAGACTTCTCGTCCGGTACGCCGATGGCCGCGCATTGCAGCACGCCCGGCAGGGTTGCCAGCACATCTTCCAGTTCGTTGGGGTACACGTTGAAACCGGAGATCAGGATCATGTCCTTCTTGCGATCAACGATGCGCATGTAGCCGTCCGGCTGGATCAGCGCAATGTCACCGGTCTTGAGCCAGCCTTCGCTGTCGAGGATCTCGTCGGTGGCTTCCTGACGCTGCCAGTAGCCCTTCATCACCTGCGGACCTTTCACGCACAACTCGCCGATTTCGCCCAATGGCTGCTCGACGCCCGCGTCATTGATCACCTTGCACAGGGTCGACGGTACGGGAATGCCGATGGTGCCGATCTGAATGTGCTGGATCGGGTTGACGGTGGCCACCGGGCTGGTTTCGGTCATGCCATAACCTTCGCAGATCGGGCAACCGGTCACCTCTTTCCAGCGCTCGGCCGCGGCCAGTTGCAAGGCCATGCCACCGGACAGGGTGACTTTCAGTGCCGAGAAGTCCAGCTTGCGGAAGGCTTCGTTGTTGCACAGGGCCACGAACAGCGTATTGAGGCCGACAAAACCGCTGAACTTCCACTTCGACAGTTCCTTGACCATCGCCGAGAGGTCGCGCGGGTTGCTGATCAGGATATTGTGGTTGCCGATCAGCATCATCGCCATGCAATGAAAGGTGAAGGCATAGATGTGGTAGAGCGGCAGTGGCGTGATCAGCACCTCACAACCTTCATTGAGGTTGGAGCCCATCAGCGCCTTGCACTGCAGCATGTTCGCCACCAGGTTGCGGTGGCTGAGCATCGCGCCCTTGGCCACGCCGGTGGTGCCGCCGGTGTATTGCAGCACGGCCACATCGTCGCTGGTGGGGTTGGCTTCGTTCACCGGCTGGCCGTGGCCTTTGCTCAGCACGTCGTTGAACTTGACGGCCTTGGGCAAGTGATAAGCCGGGACCATCTTCTTGACGTACTTGATCACGCTGTTGATCAACAGGCGCTTGAGCGGCGGCAGCAGGTCGGCGACTTCGGTGACGATAACGTGCTTGACGCCCGTCTTCGGTACCACGGTTTCGGCCAGGTGCGCCATGTTCGCCAGGCACACCAGCGCTTTGGCACCGGAGTCGTTGAACTGGTGTTCCATTTCCCGCGCGGTGTACAACGGGTTGGTGTTGACCACGATCAACCCGGCACGGATCGCACCGAACACAGCCACCGGGTACTGGAGAACGTTGGGCAACTGCACGGCGATTCGATCGCCCGGCTGTAAATCGGTATGCTGTTGCAGGTACGCGGCAAACGCCCCGGACAACTCGTAGAGCTCACCGTAGGTGATCGTCTTGCCGAGGTTGCTGAATGCCGGCTTGTTGGCAAAGCGTTGGCAGGACTGCTTCAACACCGCCTGAATATTCGGATACTCGTCTGGATTGATGTCGGCAGCAATCCCAGCTGGGTACTTATCCTTCCAAAAGTCTTCGATCATGGAAGCCCACTCCTCAGCAACGCGAATTCTCACCGCATTTGATGCGATTATTATTGGTGTGTGTTTATTGGTGATCTGGCTTGAATCAAGGCCGAGAAGTCACAAAAGCGCGCCGAGAGTAGCAGCTTTGCCAAGGGTCGCCTAGAGCCAAAAACAACCCCTACAGTCATAAACATGACTCATGAATATTTTATGGTCACTTTTAGAGTAAAAATTCTAAGCCCTGGATAATCACCCCGAATACATAAAAAACGGTGGGAGCGAGCTTGCTCGCGATGACGGTGTATCAGCCAACATTTCTGTCACTGACCTACCGCTATCGCGAGCAAGCTCGCTCCCACAGGGTTTCCATGAGGCCGGCGCCTCAGGCGATATCCCGTAACTCGCGCCGCAGGATCTTGCCCACCGGCGTCATCGGCAATGAGTCCCGCAACACGATGTGCTTGGGAATCTTGTAGCCGGTGAAGTTCTCCTTGCAATAAGCCTTGAGTTCTTCAAGGCTGACCCCGGTTTCCCGCGCCACCACGAACAACTTCACCGCCTCCCCCGAACGCTCGTCCGGCACGCCGATCACCGCACAGTTGGCCACCTTGGGATGGGCCATCACCACGTCTTCGATCTCGTTGGGGTACACATTGAAACCCGAGACGATGATCATGTCTTTCTTGCGGTCGACGATGCGCACGAACCCGTCCGGGTCGATCACCGCGATATCGCCAGACTTGAACCAGCCCTCGCTGTCCAGCACTTCGGCCGTGGCCTCGGGCTTGTTCCAATAACCCTTCATGATCTGCGGCCCCTTGATGCACAGCTCGCCGCGCTCGCCCAGAGGCTGCTCGACGCCATCGTCGTTGATCACTTTCATCAGGGTACCCGGCACCGGCATCCCCACCGTGCCCAGCCGAGACTTGCCACCGTAAGGATTGGCACTCGCCACCGGTGAGGTTTCGGTCAGGCCATAGCCCTCGGTAATGCCGCAACCGGTGATCTGCTGCCAACGTTCGGCGGTGGCCTTGATCAACGCGGTGCCGCCGGAATTGGTGACCTTGAGGTGGGAAAAATCCAGGGTCTTGAAATCCGGATGGTCCATCAACGCCACGAACAGTGTGTTGAGGCCCAGCAGCAACGAGAAACGCCAGTTCTTCAGCTCCTTGATGAAGCCGCCGATGTCCCGTGGATTGGTAATCAGCACGTTGTGATTGCCGGTCACCATCATGCACATGCAGTTCGCCGTGAACGCATAGATATGGTACAGCGGCAGCGGCGCGATCATGACCTCCTGGCCTTCGCGCAGCAGCGGCTGGCCGTCATCGCCGAGCTGTCCCAGACAGGCCCGGGCCTGTTGCATGTTGGCCACCAGGTTGCCGTGGGTCAGCATCGCGCCCTTCGCCAAACCGGTGGTGCCGCCGGTGTATTGCAATACCGCAATATCGTCGAGGCTGACGTTCAGCGGCTTGATGCCCTGTCCGCGTCCCAGGCGCAAGGCGCTCTTGAAGGAAATGGCCTGGGGCAGCGAATAGGCCGGGACCATTTTCTTGACCTTGCTCACCATCGTGTTGACCAGCCAGCCCTTGGCGGTGGGCATCAGGTCGCCCATCTTCGCTTCGATCAGGTACTGCAGGTCCGTATCGGGCAACACCTCCTGGACTTTCTGCCCGAACATGTTCAGGTACACCAGCGCCCGGGCACCGGAGTCCTTGAACTGATGACGCATTTCCCGCGCGGTATACAGCGGGTTGGTGTTGACCACGATCAGCCCGGCGCGCAAGGCACCGAACACGGCGATCGGGTATTGCAGGACGTTAGGCATCTGCACCGCGATACGATCGCCGGGCGCCAGGTCGGTATGGGCTTGCAGGTAGCCGGCGAAGGCCGCGCTGTAGCGCTCGAGCTCGGCATAGGTGAGGGTCACCCCCATGTTGCTGAACGCCGGACGATCGGCAAATTTCTTGCAGGAACGCTCGAACACCTCGATCACCGACTTGTAGGTCCCCAGGTCGACATCCAGGGGCACGCCGGCCGGGCGTTTGTCATTCCAGAAATCAGGCTGCATTGTTTTTGTCCTCTTTACCTGAGCATGTCCGGGCCGCGTCTGTATCGCTTGCAGAGGCGGAGCTCTTGGGACACTAGCAGCTATGGCCAATCAGGCAAATATGGCAACCTGCGTCATAGATTGTGTGAATCTTCTTGCCATGGTGTGGCCTGATCAGGCGAGACGCAACGGATGCGCTATACAATGCAGCGACGCTGCGTCTGACTTTGTGCAAAGGAATCGCCATGATCCACCAAACGTTCTGGCTGACCGCGACCGACCATAGCCGCCTGTTCGTCAACCAGTGGCTGCCCGAAACCGCGCCGTTGGCGGTGATAATGCTGGCCCATGGCATGGCCGAACACAGCGGCCGCTACGCCCGCCTGGCCCAGGCGCTGTGCGACGAAGGCTACGGTGTCTATGGGATGGACCTGCGCGGCCATGGCAAGACCGGCGAGGAAGCGATGCTCGGCCACTTTGCCGACGAAGACGGCTGGGCCAAGGTCGTGGGCGACTTGGCCAGCCTCAACCATCACATCGGCCAGCAGCACCCGGATACGCCCATCCTGCTGCTGGGCCACAGCATGGGCAGCTACATCGCCCAGGGTTACCTGCTGCATCACAGCGCCAGCCTGCACGGGGCGATTCTCAGCGGTTCGAACTTCCAGCCGGTGGCGCTCTACCGCAGCGCGCGCCTGATCGCCCGCTTCGAACGCCGGCGCCAGGGTGCGACGGGGCGCAGTGCCTTGATCGAGTGGTTGTCGTTCGGCAGTTTCAACAAGAAATTCAAGCCGACGCGTACCCCTTTCGACTGGCTCAGTCGCGATCCGGCCGAAGTCGACAAGTACGTCCACGACCCGCTGTGCGGCTTTCGCTGCACCAATCAACTGTGGGTCGACCTGCTCGGCGGCTTGCAGCAAATCAGCAAAGCGTCCAATCTCGCCCAGATCGATCCGGGCCTGCCCTTGCTGGTGATCGGTGGCGAATGTGATCCGGTGAGCGAAGGCAAGCGTCTGAAGGATCTGGCCGACGCCCTGCGCGACGCCGGCAGCCAGCACCTGCAATTGACGATTTACCCGCAGGCCCGGCACGAATTGTTCAATGAAACCAACCGCGATGAAGTGACCGCCGACGTGCTGGCCTGGATTGCCCAGGCCCTGGAACACAAGCGGCCGCCACGCAGCGAGTAGGCTTGCAGCGTTTTCCTTTACTCCACAGGATCTGAAACAGATGACCCAGGTTACCAACACCCCTTACGAAGCCCTCGAAATCGGCCAGACCGCCAGCTACAGCAAGACCGTCGAGGAGCGCGACATCCAGCTGTTCGCGGCGATGTCGGGCGATCACAACCCGGTGCACCTGGACGCCGAATTTGCCGCGGCGAGCATGTTCAAGGAGCGCATCGCCCACGGCATGTTCAGCGGTGCGCTGATCAGCGCGGCGGTGGCGTGCGAGCTGCCTGGGCCGGGCACGATCTATATCGGCCAGCAGATGAGCTTCCAGAAACCGGTGAAAATCGGCGACACCCTGACCGTGCGCCTGGAAATCCTGGAAAAGATGCCGAAGTTTCGCGTACGCATCGCCACGCGCGTGTTCAACCAGCGCGACGAGCTGGTGGTGGACGGCGAAGCCGAAATCCTCGCCCCGCGCAAGCAGCAGACCGTGACCTTGCCGACGTTGCCGGCGATCACTGTCGGTTGATTACCGCGATCTAAAGTGAATGACATGTGGCGAGGGGATTTATCCCCGCTGGGGCGCGAAGCGGCCCCAATACCTCAAATCCCTGCGGTGTGTCAGCCTGGGCACAGGGGCTGCTGCGCAGCCCAACGGGGATAAATCCCCTCGCCACAAAATTATGGCTGGTCTTCGCGCACCTGCACGCTCGCCGTCATCCCGGCGCTCAGGTTCACGCCCTCCGGCACCTTGTCCAACTTGATCCGCACCGGGATCCGCTGGGCCAGGCGCACCCAGTTGAAGGTCGGCTCCACCTCCGCCAGCAACTGCGCATCGGGGTTGGTGTTGCGGTCGGTAATGCCGCGGCTGATGCTTTCGACATGTCCCTCCAGCGCATGGCCGGCACTCATCAGCCAGATCTTGACCGGATCGCCCACACGAATCCTGGGCAATTTGGTTTCTTCGAAATAGGCCTGCACATAGAACGTCGAATCGTCGATCAGCGCCATGACCGGCTGTCCGGCATTCACGTAGTTGCCTTCGGCCAGGCGCAGGTTGGTAATGTGGCCGCTGCGGGGGGCCAGGACTTGGCTGCGGGCCAGGTTGAGCTCGGCGACCTTGGCCTCGGCCTGGGCTTCGCGCAGTTCGCCGCGGGCGATGCCGGCGTTGATCTGGGCGTTTTCCCGCAGTTCGGCACTGATGGCCTGGGGCCCCAGGGCGGCGCGGCGACTGGCTTCATGTTCGCGCAGGCTCAGTTGCTGCTGGCGCGTCTGGACCACGGCCCGGGCCTTCTCCACCGCCGCCTCGAAACGCTCGCGGTCGATGCTCAGCAATAGATCACCGGCCTTGACCTGCTGGTTATCCACAGCCTTGAGCTCGCGCACCCAGCCCGACACGTCGGGTGCGATCACCACCACATCGGCGCGGATCCGCGCATCGCGAGTCCAAGGCGTGAGCATGTAGTACTGCCACAGGTGAAAGCCGGCGAAAATCGCCACGGCCACCATGCACAGCGTGACGGCGACACGTACGGAAGTACGCATGTTCAACTCCTATAGCGGCCCGAGGACCACGGTAATAACAGTCAGGACACAGACATACAGGGCGCAGTCGAACAAGGCTTCATGCCAGATCCAGCGCCCGGCCGGCACCAGGCTGAGCAACAGGCGCAGCGCGCCGGTCACCAGCAACGCCAGCACCACATAAATCAGGAACGGGCTGAGCAACACCCCGCCAATCGACCATTCACGCAAGCCCATGGCTGTGCTCCCGTCGTTCTGGTTCGTGCTGGCTGCACCAGGCGCGCCAGCTGTTTTGCAATTGCACCACCGCACCCTGGGCCAGCTTCAGTGCATCGCTGGGCGCCTGGGTCGACAACACGTTCAGGAAGGCAGCGCTCGCCGGGGCCAGCGCATCGGCCTGGTCACCGGCCGGACCACGCTCGAGCACCCGCTCCAGCGCTTCGAAATAACGGCGCTGCGCCCGGGTATCGGGCACTTGGGCGACGGCCAGGCTCAGGCGCAAATGCAACAGCTCATCGCCGATGTCCAGGCCAAGCAAACCATCATCCCAACGGCTGCGCGACTGCACCGGCAGTTCAGGGTAATGCCTGGCGAGCTGCAACAGCCGGTCGGCCATGCGCCCGCCGAACCAACTCTCGGCCCCCGGCAGGCGGCGATGGGTCAGGCGCACCAGATCGTGAAGGGTCGCGGCCAGCAGACGACGGCTGTGCCAGGTCGGGTTGCGCAAAATCAGCAGATTGAAGGCCAGCACTGCCGCGCCCACGCCGATCATCATGGCCTGGGCGTTGTTGAAGAACGCCGCGACGTCGTATTTCATGGCATTGAGCGGTGAAATCAACACCACGAAGTGCAGGCAGAACGACGTCGCTGTGGCGAATATCTGCGGCTTGGCCATGCCCAATGCCCCGAAAAACAACGGCACGCCCATGGCCATGCACAGCATCGCGAAACTGCTCCATTGCGGTAGCACGAGTTCGCCGATCACGAACGCCGTCGGCACGGCCAAAAAGATGCCCCGCAGAAAACTCATGCCGATCTGCGCGCCGTTTTCGCGACTGGCGAACAGGCTGCACACCACACACGTCAGTACCAGCGCACCCGATGCGGCGGGCCAGGCGGTCGCCAGCCAGAAACAGGCCACTGCCAGGAATGCCAGGGCGCTACGCGCGCCGAAGACCATGGCCAGGGACACGTCACGATGGGGCGTCAAGGTACGGGGTGGATCCGCCGCCTCCCTGCCCTCCTGCACCGCCGTCAAGGCTGCGCAGGCGGCCAGGGCGGTATCGAGCAACAAAGCGAACCGCGCCAGGCAGTAACTCTGCGCCGCGCTGATCTGTGGGTCGTGGGATGCATCCCATACCCGGGGGCGCAAGGCTTGCAGGGTCGCACTGTCGGCATCGAGGGCTTGCTGCACCTCATTCATCCACGGCTGGAGCGCCATGGTTTCCTCGGGGTCGAGCTGCTTCCACTGCCGGCGCACCGAGCGCGAGATGCGCAGCAGCATCAGCAATTTCTGGCTCAAGCCGCTGATGGCCCGGGCTCGCTGTCGACCACGGCTGCCTTCGAACCAGGCATGTTCGCGCTGGGCGTCCACCGCGACGATCCTGCCCAGAATTTCCAGCAACCCTTTACGGGCCTGGGCATCGCCCGCCAGGGTCGCACGGGCTGCCTGCATGCCACTGTGCCAGGCAGCCAGGGCCTGACCGGCCAGTTGCCGCTCGACCCGCAACGGCCAGAGCAAGGCACTGGCCGCCGTGGCACAGACGATGCCCAGGCTGATCTCGGTGCAGCGCGCCACCGCTTGGTCAAACACCCCCAGCGGATGGGAAATGGCTGGCAGGGCAATGATCGCCACCGTGTAGCCGGCCAACACGAATGAGTACGACCAGGCACTGCGCAGCAGCGTCGAACAGGCCGTACACAGGCCCAGCCAGAGCGCCAAGGCCAGCAGGAACAACCAGGGCGCCTGGGCAAACAGGCCCATGAACACCACCGACATGACGGTGCCCACCAACGTGCCGACCAATCGTGCCAGCCCTTTCTGCACCACCATCCCGGACAGTGGCTGGGCGACGATGATCGCCGTCATCAGCGCCCACGACGGCTGCTCCAATCCCCAGCGCAACGCCAGCCATAGCGCCAGCCCGGCGCCAAGCACGGTCTTGATGGCGAACTGCACAGCGAGGCGGTCGGGGGCGAACAAGGCCTGGAAAGTAATGGACACGCGAAAAACTCTTTGGGGGACGCAATAACGATAGATGCAATACGGAGTGAATAGCTGGCGCAATTATTAGCTAGCTAACTATGTGAGTCCAGAGGTGATTACTGCGAATTTAACAACACACACTTTCTGACAGATGCTCAGTTAAAGGGAATCATTGCAGCATCAACGGCACTGAAGCGAACGCTTTTGTGGTGAGGGGATCTACCCCCGCTGGCTGCGTAGCGCCCCCCCCAGAGCCGACACCTCTCGGTGAATCAGGTGTACTGAGTGAGCTGGTTTGGGGCTGCTTCGCAGCCCAGCGGGGATAAATCCCCTCGCCACAACGGTGCTCACCTTCAATCTGACTAACATCACACAAAAAAAAACGCCAGGCGGGCTGGCGTTTTTTCGGCGGTTGGCTGCGCATTTAACTCTGGGCACGCGCCTGGTTACGCAGAGCCTTGACCTGGTCATGGTTTCGTTGCACGCCATGGTACTGACGCTCAACCAAGTCACGAATGCCCACCAGGTTGTGCTTGTTGATCTTCTCGATGGCCTCTTTGTAAGCCTTGAGCGCATGGTCCTCGCCTCGCTCGGCTTCGTTGAGCACCGCTTCTTCGTCCTTGCCGGTGAACATGGATTTCACGTCTACCCAACGACGGTGCAGGTCACCGGCGACGCTGGTGGACGTTTCCGGATCACCGCCCAGCGAACGAACGGCGGCTTGCAACTCGGCTGCCGCGGTGGCGCAATCAGCCGAGCGCTGCACGAACAGCGTCTTGAGTTCTGGATGCTTGATGTCTTCAGCGCAGGTCTTGAACCCTTCCTGGCCATCCTTGCTGGTCTCGATCAGGTCGTTCAAGACGGAGATGGATTCTTTGTTGATGTCAGTCATTTTTCAGTTCCTTTGCTGGTGAATAAAAAACCTGCAAGGGATATTGCATCAGCCATGCCAGCCACCAACCTCAATAAAATCACTTAAAAATCAAATAGTTAAAAAACATCCTGAAATCTGTATCCGCGCTATTTGCATGATCTGTCATTTGGCCTGCATGCAGAATGCCTGTATTTTCGAGACAGGTTTGAAATCAAGACGATTGCCATGAATCCGGAAAAGCTCGAGTTGCTCGTCACACGTCAAATGCCCTTTGGTAAGTACAAGGGCCGAATCCTTGCCGACCTGCCGGGTCAATACCTCAACTGGTTCGCTCGCGAGGGTTTCCCCCACGGTGAACTCGGCGGTTTGCTGGCCTTGATGCAGGAAATCGATCATAACGGCCTGTCGGACCTGCTCGACCCATTGCGCGCCAAGCACGGCAAACCCAAGCCTCGCCACTAACCGATTGAGCCCCGTCCATGCCTGAAAATACCCTGCGTGCCCACGATGAAGCCTTCTGGCAGACCTATGTCGGCCGTTATGAGGTCGACACCGAGGGGCCGCTCAATCTGGAAAACGGCTACTTCGGTCGCATGTCGCGAACCGTGGTCGAGGAATACCAGCGCAATATCGCCTTCATCAACCGCAGCAATTCGGTGTATGTACGCCAGCATTTCGACCAAGGACAGGACGAAGTGATTCGCCAACAAGTGGCGCAACTGATCCACGTAGCACCGCAAACCGTGGCGATGGCCACCAGCGCAGTGGATGCCCTGCAATCGTTGATCCGCAACTACAACAGGCTGAAGCCGGGGGATCAGGTGCTGGTCTGTGACCTGGAGTACGCGGCGGTCAAAAGCGCAATGCGCTGGCTGGCCCGACAGCGTGGCGCAGAGGTGATCGAACTGGTCCACCAGCACCCCGCCAGTTTGGAAAGCCTGGTGGGCACCTATCGCAAAGCGTTCATTGACCACCCTCGCGTGAAGCTGATGGCGCTGACCTACGTCAACCACCTCACCGGCTTGGTGATGCCGGTCCAGGCCATTGCCGAGACGGCCCAGGAGTTTGACGTCGATATCATTCTCGATGGGGCCCATGCCTTGGGCCAGATCGATTTCGACATCAAGAAACTCGGCATTCACTTCGCCGGGTTCAACCTGCAGAAGTGGATCGGCGGGCCCCTGGCCCTGGGTTTCTTATACATCGCTCCGCAGCGGCTGGCCGACATCGACCCGGACATGGACGAAGGGCATTACCCCGTCACCGACGTCCGCTCGCGCACACCCCATAGCACGCCCAACATCCCGGCCTTGCTGACCCTACCCCTGGTGTTCGAGGAGCACTATGCCCTGGGTGGCGCTGCGGCCAAGGGCGCGCGACTCAAGTACCTGCGGGACCTGTGGGTGAACGCCGTGCGTGATGTACCGGGTATCGAGGTCATGACCCCGGACGATCCGATCCTGTACTGCGGCATCACCTCGATGCGCTTCACCGCCCAGATGGACCAGCAGGCGATGGCTGATCGACTGCTCAACGACTATGGGATCTTCACCGTGGTCCGCCACACCAGCGTCGGGCCGTGCATCCGTATTACCCCCGGACTGACCACCCTGGCCGGTGATATCCAGCGGTTGGTCCAGGCGCTGATGGAATTGAGCCGAACATAGTTGTGGCGAGGGGATTTATCCCCGTTGGGGCGCGAAGCGGCCCTGTTTTTTTGGGGTCTGCTGCGCAGCCCAGCGGGGCGGTGCGACGTTTCGCTAAATCCCTTCGCTACAGGTTTAAATGTCAGGCCCATTTGTCGCGACAAATCCCAGGCAAAAAAAACGGCGCGCCGACCAAGCGCACCGTAAAACCGTAGAACACCCAACGAGGTTTGGTAAAACAATCAGTCCAGCAGCGCCAAGGCCTCGGCGGTGCATTCCTGAATGCGGGCCCAGTCGCCGTTCTTGATCCACTCCGGATCAAGCATCCAGCTTCCGCCCACGCACATCACGTTTTTCAACGCCATGTAGCTCTTGATGTTGGCAGGGCTCACGCCGCCGGTCGGGCAGAATTTCACTTCGCCGAACGGGCCGCCCAAGGCCTTGATGGCCGCGACGCCACCACTGACTTCGGCCGGGAACAGTTTGAAGCGGCGATAGCCCAGGCTGTAGCCTTCCATGATGCCCGAGGCATTGCTGATGCCCGGCAACAAGGGGATGGAGCTGTAGACGCTGGCTTCGAGCAGGTCACGGGTGATGCCGGGGGTGACGATGAACTGCGAACCGGCCGCCTCGGCGGCGTCCAGCATGTGGCGGTCGAGCACCGTGCCGGCGCCGGTCACCAGTTCCGGACGCTGCTCGCGCAGCACCTGGATGGCCTTGAGGCCGTGTTGGGAACGCAACGTCACTTCCAGCGCCGTCAGGCCACCAGCGGCCAGGGCATCGGCCAGCGGCAGGATGTCCTGTTCACGGGCGATGGTGATCACCGGCAGGATCCGCGCCTTGGCGCAGAGGCTGTCGATCAGGGCAACTTTGTCCGCCATGGAAACGGTCGGGGATGGGTTTGTCATAGCGGCTGATCCTTGGTTCATGGGCACCAGTAAATCTCTAACGTAGGTTGCAAAAACGCACGGATCGGCATTTCGGCGACATCGTCACCTGCCACCGCAGCGTTCAGGGTGGTCAATTTCGACTGACCGGAAATCGACAGCACTTTGTGTTGCGCCGAAGCCAGCAAGGCGCGGCTCATGGTCAAGCGCTGGTGCGGCACGGTCGGTGCCAGCATCGGCCAGCAGCGGCGTGCGCCATTGGCGTCCAGGGCTTGGGCCAGGTTCGGGCTGTCGGGGAACAGCGAGGCGGTGTGCCCGTCATCACCCATGCCCAATACCAGCACGTCGATGGGCGGCAGCTCGGCCAGCAAACGATCGGCCTGCTCGGCCGCCGCTTCAAGGTTGGCACTGGCGCTGTAGAGGCTCAGGAACTGGGCCTTGGCTGCCGCGCCTTGCAACAGATAACGCTTGAGCAAGCCAGCGTTGCTGTCGGCGTGTTCAACCGGCACCCAGCGCTCATCGGCGAGGCTGACCACCACCTTGGACCAGTCCAGCGCCTGCTTGGCCAAGTGCTGGAAAAACGCCACCGGGCTGCGGCCACCGGACACCACCAGGGTCGCCGTGCCGCGGGCATTGATCGCATTGCGCAACTGCTCGGCCACGTTCAGCGCCAGGCCTTCGGCCAGCAGCACAGGGTTCTTGAATTCATGAGCGCTCACGCCCTGGGGCAGTTTCACTTCAGATATCGCCATACCATGACCTCCCATCCCGCGTGATCAGTGCAATGGAGCTCATCGGCCCCCAGGACCCCGCCGCATACGGCTTGGGCGCATCGCCAGATTTTTTCCACCCGGCAATCAACTGGTCACACCACGTCCACGCGGCTTCGATTTCATCTTTACGGACAAACAGGTTCTGATTGCCGTTCATGACTTCCAGCAACAACCGCTCGTAGGCATCGGGAATCCGTGCGCTGCGATAAGTGTCGGAGAAGTTGAGTTGCAGCGGACCGCTGCGCAATTGCATGCCCTTGTCCAGGCCCTGCTCCTTGGTCATCACCCGCAAGGAAATCCCTTCGTCCGGTTGCAGGCGGATGATCAGCTTGTTGCTGATCTGCAAACGCTGCTCGGGCGCAAATATGTAGTGGGACGGCTCCTTGAAGTGGATGACGATCTGCGACAGCTTCTGCGGCATGCGCTTGCCGGTACGCAGGTAAAACGGCACCCCGGCCCAACGCCAGTTGCGGATGTCGGCGCGCAGGGCGACGAACGTCTCGGTGTCGCTCTGGGTGTTGGAATTGGGTTCTTCGAGGTAGCCAGGCACCGACTTGCCCTCGCTGTGGCCGGCGATGTACTGGCCGCGCACCACCTGGGTAGTCAAGCCTTCCGGGCTGATTGGCGCGAGGGCCTTGAGCACCTTGACCTTCTCGTCACGGATGCTGTCGGCGGACAAGTCGGCCGGTGGGTCCATGGCGATCAGGCACAGCAGCTGCAGCAGGTGGTTCTGGATCATGTCCCGCAGTTGGCCGGCCTTGTCGAAATAGCCCCAGCGGCCTTCGATACCGACCTTCTCGGCCACGGTGATTTCCACGTGGGAAATGTAGTTCTGGTTCCACTGGGTTTCGAACAGGCTGTTGGCGAACCGCAGCGCAATCAAGTTCTGGACCGTCTCTTTGCCCAGGTAATGGTCGATGCGATAGGTACGGTTTTCCGGGAAGAACTGCGCCACGGCGTCGTTGACCTTGCGCGACGACTCCAGGTCCGAGCCAATGGGTTTCTCCAACACGACCCGGGTGTTCTCGCTCAAGCCGACCTTCGCCAGGTTCTCGCAGATCGCCCCATACACCGCCGCGGGGGTGGCGAAATAGGCAATGACCTGCTGGGTCGAACCGGCTGCTTCGGCCAGGGCGACATAATCGTCGGCCTTGAGGAAATCCACGTGCAGGTAGGTCAAACGTGTCAGGAAGCGCTCGAGTACGGCTTCGTCCAGATCTTTTTCGCCGACATAACGGCGCAGCTCGGCGGCGATGAATGCCAGGTGCTGCTGCTCACCGCCGGGCTCACGGGCCAGCGCAATGATCCGCGTGTCCTCGTGCAACAATTGGGCGCCATCGAGCTGGTACAGGGCAGGAAAGAGCTTGCGCAAGGCCAGATCGCCCAGCGCGCCGAACAAGGCAAAGGTGCACGGTTCAACCGTAATCGAAGGCATGATGTTTGTTCTTTTATCAAGTTAAACTACAAATACCTTTTTTCAAGGTATCACTCAAGGAAAAATGTAGTAATAACCACAACATTTTTCGAAAATACCGATTCCGAGTGGTGGTCCGCCGGAGCCATCAGTAGGATAGGCCACCGCAAAGGGTCGTATCAAAGACCCGTCTTCCTAGGAATCTTGTATGGACCGCGTGCGAAACTTACTGGAACAGATCCAGAGTCGCCTTGAAGACCTGAACAAGGCCGAACGCAAGGTGGCCGAGATCATCCTGCTCAACCCGCAGCAGGCGACCCGCTTCAGCATCGCCGCCCTCGCCCAGGCAGCTTCGGTCAGCGAACCGACCGTCAACCGTTTCTGCCGCTCGTTCGGCGTCAGCGGTTACCCGGAACTCAAATTGCAATTGGCCCAGAGCCTGGCCAGCGGCGCGGCTTATGTCAGCCGCGCGGTAGAAGCCGATGACAACCCGGAAGCCTATACCCGCAAGATCTTTGGCAGTGCCATTGCCTCATTGGACAGCGCCTGCCAGGCCCTTGATCCCAATTTGATCAGTCGCGCCGTGGACCTGCTGATCCAGGCCCGGCAGATCCACTTCTTCGGCCTCGGCGCCTCCGCCCCGGTGGCCCTGGATGCCCAGCACAAGTTTTTCCGCTTCAATCTGGCAGTGACCGCTCACGCCGACGTCCTGATGCAGCGCATGATTGCGTCGGTGGCCCATACCGGCGAGCTGTTCGTGATCATTTCCTACACCGGCCGCACCCGCGAGCTGGTGGAAGTGGCGCGCATCGCCCGGGAAAACGGCGCCTCGGTATTGGGCCTGACCGCCGAAGGCTCGCCGCTGGCCAAGGCCAGTACCCTGAGCCTGAACATCCCCCTGCCCGAAGACACTGATATCTATATGCCGATGACCTCGCGGATCATCCAACTCACCGTACTGGACGTGCTCGCCACCGGCATGACCCTGCGTCGGGGCGTGGACTTCCAGCCGCATCTGCGCAAGATCAAGGAAAGCCTGAATGCCAGCCGGTATCCGGTGGGGGATGAGTTCAACTGAACCGATCCAGAAGCCTCGCTGCCTGATCATTCCCACGCAGAGCGTGGGAACGATCATCCAGCGTTAAGCCCCCACCCACGCCTGCAAACTCAGGTGCGCCCGCTCCCCCGGCGCAAGGCACAGGCTGTCGGTGCCGCCACTGGCCGCCTCGACGCAGACAAATTCACTGACCTCGTCCCAACTCACCCCCAGCAACGGCCGCGCTCCCGGATGCCAGACCACGGTGTCGGCACTGTCGCCGGTGTCGATGCGCAATTCGCGCTGCCAGGCGTGATCCTTGAGCTGCAATTCACCCTCATGCTGGAACACTCGCTGGCAGCCGCCCTCGACCCGCAACTCACCTTCCTGCTGGCAAGCCGCACGGCTCAACTGGTCGTAACCCTGGGCACCTTCGAGCCCAGACAGCGCTACCTCACCGACATCGCCAATACGCCAATAGGCATGCAGGGCCTGGCTCAACTGGCACGGCAGGCTGTCCTGGTGCTCGGTGCTCAAGCGCAGTTCCATGCGCTCGCCCAGGTCGGCATGCAGGTCTACTTGCCAGTCGCACAACTGCAGCTGCCAGTGCAGATGCACACCCTCTTCATCACTGTGGCTGTCGAGCAACTTCCAATCGATCAACCGCGCCCAACCGTGGGACGGCCAGGCGTTTTCGCTGGGATGGCGGCCATACCACGGCCAGCACACCGGCACCCCACCGCGTATCGCACCGACGTTTGGCCATTTGGCCGCACACCACAACCAGGGCTTCTGGCCTCGCGGCTGAAAATGCAGCAACTGTGCGCCCTGGCGACTGAACACCGCCTGGCACAACGGATGATCGATCACCAACACATCGCGTTGCCGATAGCGCTCCCACGCGAACACCGGGCGTTCGCGCAAGGATCTGAAAAAGCGTTGTAGCGGATGCTCATGCATGGGCCGCGGTCCTGGAGATCATTGAATACTCAACTGGATGATGCACACTTTTGTGGCGAGGGGATTTATCCCCGCTGGGGCGCGCAGCGGCCCTGAAACTGGCAACTCAGTGCATCAGGTTACTGGTTGGGGACTGCTTCGCAGTCCAGCGGGGATAAATCCCCTCGCCACAGGGTTCTGCTCCAGCCAAGCACTTCCCAAAAAAAAGCGGACAGCCTTGGCCGTCCGCAAATATGCGCACATAGAGAGGAGCTTATCGCAACAGCGTTAGAACACCGACTGAATTTTCAGGCCGGCCACCAGCGCGTTGTCGACTTCATCAACACCACCTGGGTGAGTGATGTACTGCAGGTTCGGACGCACGGTCAGCCAGTTGGTCACGTGGACACCGTAGTTGAGTTCGTAGTTGTACTCAGTGCTACGCAGCGGTGCGAACAGCGGATCGTTATAGTCGCTGACACCATTGGCATCGTTGGTCAGCTCGGCGTTTTTCTTCACGTCTTCGTTGACATGGATGCGGGAGAAACCGATGCCGATGTCATCTTTTGGACGCGCATCGAATGGCCCCTTGTACACGAACATCAGCGACTGATAGTTGTCGACGACGTTGGTGTCCTTGTCGTGGAAGGTCGCGTTGGCGGCGATGTTCAAGCCGCGGGACGCGTCACCGTTGTGAGTGGTGAGTTGTTGCTGTGCCACGAACCAGTAGCCATGCTTGCTATCGTGGCTGCGATAGGCGTTACCGGTGGTTGCGGCATCGTCGCCGTTGTCGTCTTCACGGACGTCATCGGCATTGGCCGTGCTCTTGTAGTAACCCACACGGTACTCACCCGGCAGGCTGTTGACCTTCGGCGACCAGACCAATTCGACCGGGATCACGGTGCCCTTGGTACCGCTGCCGCTGAGCTTGAAGCCGTTACCGTGCTCCAGTTGCGAAGGGTTCTGGTTGTACGCGCCGATCTGCGCATAGAACTCAGGCGTGAGGTTGTATTTCACGCGGATCGCGGCCTGGCTGACGGGCCAGTTGTACCAGATATTGGTGGCCCAGTTACCGACCTGGGAACCGCAGAAGGCCAGGTTCTGGAATTCGCAAGGAAAGGTGTTGAAGTCTTCGCCTTCGCCGAAGTAACCGGCCTTGACGTCCAGCTTGCCGTCGAGGAACTGGTGCTTGATCCACAACTGGGTCAGACGGACCATGTGACCACGGCCGTAGACTTCCTGGGAGGAACTCAAGGTCCCGGCACGCGGATCGCCGACACGGTCGTTGGAGATGTTCTCGCCATTACGATTGGTCAGCTGGATCTTGGCCTGGGTGTTATCCCAACCCCACAGCTTTTGCAGGTCCAGCGCCACGCCCAGGCCAAACTGGTCGGAGTAACGCGCGGTCTTGTCGTTGTTGTAGCCGCCGTGCAGGTTGCCACCGACTTCACCGACGTAGTCGGCCTTGATGTCGATACCCTGCTCGATCAGCTCGGTACGCTTACCACCCCAGTCACCCGTCATCCACTTCGAGTCGGCGCTGAACGCCTCGTCCGCGTGTGCGCTACCGGCCAGCATCATCGCCGCAACGGCTGACAACTGGCAGATTAGCTGGGCGTTGTTTTTCTTCTTCATCCCTACATCCTCGTCTTTATTGTTATTAACTGTTTTTATCTAACGCGGTTTACAACGATTGCGGCGGGTGGTCCCCACTCACCGCATACTCCTTTTTGGTGGGCGCACGCTGGCTCCCACATTTGTTCTTCATCGGCCTTTGAACTGCGCCACGTTGGCGCTGCGTACGTCAGCTTGCGGCTGGCCGGCCACGCCCAGGCGTTCGCCGGACTGGGCATCGAACAGCAGCACTTTCGAGGGATCGAATTGCAGCGTCAGGGTCTCCCCGACTTGCGGCGCCACGTCGGGTGCCAGGCGGCAGCAAACCTTGGTGTCGTTGAGGTTGACGAACACCAGGGTGTCCGGCCCGGTAGGCTCGGTGACCTGCACTTCGGCGCGAATGGTCGGCAAGCCATTGGCCTCGCTGCCCGCCAGCGCGATCTGTTCCGGGCGCAGGCCCAGGATCACTTCGCGGTCTTCCAGGCCGGCGTCCTGCATGCCCATTGGCAACTCGCAACGGGCCTGGCCGCTGTCGAGCAGCGCCAGCAGGCGGCCGTCCTTGCGTTGCAGGCGCAGCGGGATGAAGTTCATCGGCGGCGAACCGATGAAGCTCGCCACGAACAGGTTGGCCGGGTTGGTGTAGATGTCTTTCGGGGTACCGAACTGCTGGATGATCCCGTCCTTCATCACCGCCACTTTGTCGCCCAGGGTCATGGCCTCGATCTGGTCGTGGGTCACGTAGACCGTGGTGGTCTTCAGGCGCTGGTGCATCAGTTTCATTTCGGTACGCATCTCGACCCGCAGCTTGGCGTCGAGGTTGGACAGCGGTTCGTCGAACAGGTAGATCTTCGGCCGCCGCGCCAGCGCCCGGCCCATGGCCACGCGCTGTTGCTGGCCGCCGGAAAGCTGGCCGGGCTTGCGATTGAGCAGGTGCTCGATTTGCAGCAGCTTGGCCACGCGATTGACTTCTTCGTCGATGGCCGACTGGTTCATCTTGCGGATTTTCAGGCCGAACTCGATGTTCTCGCGCACGCTCATGGTCGGGTACAGCGCGTAGGACTGGAACACCATGGCGATGTCGCGATCCTTCGGGCTCATGCCGCTGACATCCTGGTCACCGATCATGATCGCGCCGCCGGTAATGGTCTCCAGGCCGGCGATGCAGTTCATCAGCGTCGACTTGCCGCAGCCCGAAGGTCCGACGAGGATCAGGAACTCACCGTCCTTGATCGACAACTCGATGTTCTTCAGGGTGTCCGGCAGGCCGGCACCATAGGTCTTGTTTACGTTGCGAAGTTCAAGCGTTGCCATGATTACCCCTTGACTGCGCCGGCCGTCAGGCCGCGCACGAAATACTTGCCTGCGACCACATAGACCAGCAGGGTCGGCAGCCCGGCGATCATCGCCGCCGCCATGTCCACGTTGTATTCCTTGGCCCCGGTACTGGTGTTGACCAAGTTGTTCAGCGCTACCGTGATGGGTTGCGAATCACCGCTGGAGAACACCACGCCGAACAGGAAGTCGTTCCAGATCTGCGTGAACTGCCAGATCAGGCAGACCATGATGATCGGGGTGGACATTGGCAGGATGATCCGCCGAAAGATGGTGAAGAAACCCGCACCGTCCAGCCGCGCAGCCTTCACCAGCGCATCGGGAATGCTGACGTAGTAGTTACGGAAGAACAGCGTGGTGAATGCCAGCCCATAGACCACGTGCACGAACACCAGGCCGGTGGTGGTGCTGGCCAGGCCCATCTTGCCGAGGGTGAACGAGGCCGGCAGCAGCACAGTCTGGAACGGCAGGAAGCACCCGAACAGCAACAGGCCGAAGAACAACTGCGAACCGCGAAAACGCCACATCGACAACACGTAGCCGTTCAAGGCACCGATGGCGGTAGAGATCAGCACCGCCGGGACGGTGATCTTGATCGAGTTCCAGAAGTAGCCGTCCACCGTGGCCCAGGCCTTGACCCAGCCGATGCCGCTGACCACGGTCGGCCAGCTCAGCAGGTTGCCGGTGCTGATGTCTTCCGGCGTCTTGAAGCTGGTCAGCAACATGACCACCAATGGCACCAGGTAAAGCAGTACGGCGAGGATCAGCACCACGTAGATCGCGATGCGACTCAGGCTGATGGAAGGTTTGGCAGCGAGACTAGTCATGACGCTTGGTCCTCAGCTCGGAGTACAGGTAAGGCACGATGATTGCGAGGATCGCACCGAGCATCAGGATTGCGCTGGCCGAGCCCATGCCCATCTGGCCGCGACTGAAGGTGAAGGAATACATGAACATCGCTGGCAGGTCGGAGGAATAACCCGGGCCACCGGCCGTCATCGCCGCCACCAGGTCGAAGCTCTTGATCGCGATGTGCGCCAGGATCATCACGGCGCTGAAGAACACCGGGCGCAGGCTCGGCAGCACCACTTTCCAGTAGATGCGCGGCATGCTCGCGCCATCGATCTGCGCGGCACGGATGATCGATTGATCGACACCCCGCAGGCCGGCCAGGAACATCGCCATGATGAAGCCCGAGGCCTGCCATACCGCCGCGATCACCAGGCAGTACACCACGCGGTCCGGGTCGATCAGCCAGTCCAGGCGGAAGCCTTCCCAACCCCAGTCACGCAACAATTTGTCCAGGCCCATGCCCGGGTTGAGCAGCCATTTCCAGGCCGTACCGGTGACGATCATCGAGAGCGCCATCGGGTACAGGTAAATGGTGCGGATGAAACCTTCGCGACGAATGCGCTGGTCGAGAAACACCGCCAGCAGCACGCCAATCACCAAGGTGATGCCGATGAACATGCCACCAAAGAGCACCAGGTTCTTGCTCGCCACCCACCAGCGGTCGTTGTCCATCAGCCGCGCGTATTGCGCCAGGCCGGCCCATTTGTAGTTCGGCAAGAACGTCGAGGTGGTGAACGACAGGACGAACGTCCACAAGATATAGCCATAGAAGCCCACCAGAACGATGAACATGCTCGGCGCCAGCACCAGTTTCGGGAGCCAACGCTGTAATGCATCGAACGGCGAGGCCTTGCTGAACACAGCGACAGAACTCATGGGAAGATCCAAAACAGAGAATAAGGACTAAGAGCAGCTACAAGTGACAAGCTGCAAGCTGAGCGCACCCACTTGTAGCTTGTCGCTTGTAGCTCGCGGCTGCTCTACTTGGCCGACTGCACCGCAGCGCCCAGTTTCTTGGCAGCATCGGCCGGGTCGGCTTTCGGGTCGTTGATGTAGTTGGTCACCACATCGAAGAACGCACCCTGTACCGCCAGCGTGGTCGCCATGTTGTGCGCCATGCTCGGTTGCAGGCCGCCGGACTTGGCGTCCGTCAGGAAGTCCTTGGCCGCGGTCTGGGCGCAGGAATCGAAACCGTACTTGGCCATGTCGCCCAGCATGTCGTTGCGCACCGGGATCGAGCCTTTGTTGATGCTGAAGACCTTCTGGAAGTTCTCACCCAGCACGACCTTGGCGATATCCTGCTGGCCGGCCGCGGTGCCCGCGTCCTTCTGCTTGAACACCGCCAGGGAGTCGATGTTGTAGGTGAAGGCCTTGTCGGTGCCCGGGAAGGCCACGCACTCGTAGTCCTTGCCGGCGACTTTCTTCGCCGCGGTCCACTCGCTCTTGGCCCAGTCACCCATGATCTGCATGCCGGCCTTGCCGTTGATGACCTTGGCCGCTTCCAGGTTCCAGTCCTGGCCCTTGCCGTCGGCGTCCATGTAGGTCGCGACTTTCTTCAGTTCGGTCAGGGCCTTGACCATTTCCGGGCCGGTCAGGGCCTTGTTGTCCAGGTCGACCAGGGCCTTCTTGTAGCCATCGGCACCCATCACCGAGAGCACCACGGCTTCGAACACGGTGCTGTCCTGCCACGGCTGGCCACCGTGGGCGAGCGGAATGAAGCCCGCGGCCTTGAGCTTGTCGCCCGCCGCGTAGAACTCTTCGAGGGTGGTCGGGTTCTTGGTGATGCCGGCTTTCTTGAAGACTTCCGGGTTGATCCACAGCCAGTTGACGCGGTGGATGTTCACCGGCACGGCGACGTAGTCACCGTCGTACTTCACGGTATCGGAGACTTTCTTGTCGAGCAGGCTGTCCCACTTCTCGGCCTTGGCGACGTCCTTGAGGATGTCGGTGTCGAGCAGCCCGGTGGACGCCCACTCCTGGATGTCCGGGCCCTTGATCTGGGCGACACCCGGTGGGTTGCCGGCCACGGCACGGCTCTTGAGCACGGTCATGGCAGTGGAACCGCCACCACCGGCGACAGCGCCGTCCTTCCAGGTAAAGCCGTCTTTCTCTACCTGGGCCTTGAGCACATCGACCGCGGCTTTTTCACCACCCGAGGTCCACCAGTGGACGACTTCCACGGAACCTTTGGATTCGGCGGCAAGGGTAGTGACAGGGAAGGCTGCGACGGGAAGCAGGGAAGCAAGAGAAATGACAGTAGCGAGGCGAGAAATCGCATTCATCTAGAATTACCTTTCTTGTTGTTATGCATGCAAGTCTGGTGCTTGCGCTGCATGGATTCTAATCAGAGGGAATCCCTTCGCAGGTAACGAAGGGACGTGCAAATGTCACGACATGGTTACACAGGCGCTGGGCTGGATAACCGCGCCAGGGCTGACGCCATGCTCGGTGCCAGGGGCAGGCGCGGGATCAAGACGGCCTGCCAGGCGTGATACAGGTCCGGCTTTCCCGGCCAGATATCGGCGCTGGGACGGTTTTGCGGATCGAGCTCGTGATGCCAGCTGCCGTTGCAGCGATCGATGAAATGTTTGTCACAGAATTCCCAGAAGCAGCGGTACCAGGCTTCGTATTTCGCCTCGTCGGTGCGCTTGAGCAAGGCGCTGGCAGCGGCTGCCGCTTCGGCGTGAACCCAATGCAGGCGGTGACGAACCACGGCGCGGTTGTCCCAGTCCAGGGTGTAGACAATGCCCGGCGCGCCATCGACGTCCCAGCCATGGCGGCAGTTCTGGTCGAAGAGTTTTTGCGCGTCCTGGGCCAGCCACCCCGGGGTCAGCATACCGATCTGGACCCGTGCGGCTTCAAGGTGCAGCAGCAGCCGCGCCCACTCGAAACCGTGGCCGGGAGTGGTGCCATAAGGGCGGAAACCATCGGCAGGATTGTCTTGGTTGTATTCGCGCAGCGGCTGCCAGTGGCGGTCGAAATGCTCCACCACCAAGTAGTCGTTGGCAGCGGCATGGCCGTGGATCACCCGTTCGACGATACGCAGGGCACGGGCCAGCCAACGAGGATCGTCAGTGGCGTCGGCCAGGGCCAGGAAGGCTTCGGTGGCGTGCATGTTGCTGTTGGCGCCGCGATAGGCCTCTTCCTCGCTCCAGTCGCGGTTGAAGGATTCGCGCAAGGCGCCCTCCTCTTCACACCAGAAATGCTCATCGATGATCCGCACCGCTTCGTCCAGCAACGCCGCAGCGCCAGGACGCTGGGCCACCACCGCGGAACTGGCCGCCAGGGCAACGAATGCATGCAGGTAGGCAGCCTTGCCAGCACCGTCTTGATCAGGCCGCGTCGTGGCGAACCAGCCACCGTGCTCGGCGTCGCGCAAGGGGCCGCTGAGGGCCTGGATGCCGTGGTCCACCAACTCGGCAAAACCCGGCAGGCCCTGGATGTGAGCCATGGCGAAGCTGTGGGTCATGCGCGCGGTGTTCATGGTTTCCGCCCGGGCATCGGCCGGCAGGCGGCCAAGCTCATCCAGGTTGCCAAAGCCGTCCGGCAGCTTCGAGGCCTTGGCGAACGCCAGCAGCCGCAAGCCTTCGGCGGCAAGCCATTGCTGGTGGGCAGGGGCATTCAGCCAACTGCTGAAGGCCGGTTGGAAGGTGTCCATCGGGGTACCTTTTTTGTTGTTTTGACGCAGGGAGTCTAAACAAGGGATGGCGGGCGGCAGGTAACGAAAGGGGCGAGTTATGTCACCAACCTGTGACATTTGAATGAGAGAGATGGATTGAGACGACTGGCGCCATCGCGAGCAAGCTCGCTCCCACAGGGGTTTTGTGAA
The DNA here is from genome assembly GCF_900115235.1 of Pseudomonas sp. NFACC24-1. Lineage (NCBI taxonomy): Bacteria > Pseudomonadati > Pseudomonadota > Gammaproteobacteria > Pseudomonadales > Pseudomonadaceae > Pseudomonas > Pseudomonas sp. NFACC24-1. The sequence continues at coordinate 81,004 of NZ_FOVS01000016.1, read as the reverse complement.
CGCCGAAGATCCAGTGTGGGAGCGAGCTTGCTCGCGATGAACGATAACGCGGTCCGATCAATCCACACTGCGAGGCAACTGTAAGGTCACCCGCAACCCACCCTCACGCAGGTTTTGCAGGCTCACTTCGCCGCCATGGCTGTGGGCAATGTTGCGGGCGATGCCCAGGCCCAGGCCATAGCCCTGCTGTTGCCCGGCAAGGCGGAAGTGCGGTTCGAAGACTTGCTCCAGGCGCTGTTCCGGCACCCCCGGCCCTTCGTCGTCGACGTGCAGGATGAACGCGGTTTCATCATCATCGATGTGCAGGTGGGCGTTCTGTCCGTATTTCAAGGCATTGTCGATCAAGTTGCCAATGCAGCGCTTGAGGGCCAGCGGCTTGCCGGGATACGGCGCCAACGCCCGGCCATCCTGGGTCACCCGGCCGTTGCCGTTAGGTGCCAGGTAAGGCTCCACCAGGCAATCGAGCACATGGTTGAGGTCCACCGGCTCGATGTTTTCGTGGATGTCGGTGTCCTTGACGCATTGCAGCGCGCCCTTGACCAGTAGCTCCAACTCATCCAGGTCACGGCCGAACTTGGCTTGCAGGTTTTCGTCCTCCAGCAGCTCGACCCGCAGCCGCAATCGAGTGATCGGTGTGCGCAAGTCGTGGGAAATCGCGCTGAACAACTGGCTGCGCTCCGTCAGGTAACGGCTGATGCGTTCGCGCATGGCATTGAACGCTCGCCCCACTTCCACCACTTCGCTGCCACCGCCCTCGGCCACCGGTTCCACTTCGGCGCCCAGGGACATGTCGCGCGCGGCCCGGGCCAGACGCTTGAGGGGCCGGCTCTGCCAGTGCACCAGCAAACCGATGAACAGCAACAACAGGCTGCTGGTGAGCACGATGAAACCGACCTGTTGCTTGGGCAGGTCTTGTTCTTCGAGGCTGGTGTAGGGTTCGGGCAGCAACGAGGCGATGTACAGCCACTCCCCCGGCGCCATCTGGATCTGCGTGACCAGTACCGGCGGATTCACCGGTTCAAGCGTCAAGGCGTAGTGGGCCCACGAGCGGGGCAACTCATCGAGTTTCAGCCCGGCGTTGAAAATCCGCAGATCGTCCGGGCTGACAAAGTTGACCGAGATGTCGGCGTTATTGCCCAGGGATCGGCGCAGCACATCGTCCACCGCTTTGAGCACCGCCAGCTTGCGCGGCGTGACCGGCAGCACGTCCATGCCCAGGGGCTTGTCGTTGAGGGTAACGACGAACCGCGTACCGCCCATGCTGCGCAACTGATCCAGCACCAGCGGCCGGTAAGCCACCGGCAGCGAACGCAAATAGCTGACGCTGGCGGTCATCGAATGGGCCAGGCTACGGGCGCTGGTGACCAGGCCTTCGAGCTGGGTGGCGCGCAGTTGCGAGACCCAGATCAGGCTGGACAGGGTCTGGGCGAACAACACCACCAGCAAGGTCAGCAGCAGCATCCGGCCCAGCAACGAGCGCGGTACCGGTACCCGCCGAGCGATTTTCCTGATCCAGTCAATGCCCATTGCTGGCAACCACACTGGCCGCCAGTTGATAACCACTGCCACGCACCGTGCGAATCAGCCGCGGTGGTTTGTCGGTGTCACGCAGGCGCTGGCGCAGGCGACTGACCGCCATGTCGACGATCCGGTCCAGGGGCATCAGCTCGCGACCACGGGTCGCATTGCCGATGGTGTCGCGGTCGAGGATTTCCTGGGGATGATCGAGAAACAGCTTGAGCAGGGCGAAGTCGGCGCCGGAGAGAATCACTTCTTCACCGTCGGTGTGGAACAGCCGATGGCTGACCATGTCCAGCCGCCATTCATCGAAGGCCAGCACTTCACCGCCGGAGCGTTCCTGGCCGAATTGCGCCCGGCGCAGCAGCGCCTTGATGCGCGCTTGCAATTCACGCGGGCTGAAAGGCTTGCCCAGGTAATCATCGGCGCCCAGCTCAAGACCGATGACCCGGTCGGCCTCGTCGGAACTGGCGGTCAGCATGATGATCGGCACATGAGCCTGGCGTGGGTGCTGGCGAACCCAGCGGCAAAGGCTGAAACCGTCTTCATCGGGCAGCATCACATCGAGGATCACCAGGTCGCTCGGTGCATCGTTAAACGCCTGGCGAAACCCGGCGCCGTCGGGTGTGGTGCGCACCTGGAACCCCGCACGGCTGAGGTAGGTGTCCAGCAGTTCGCGAATCTCCTGGTCGTCGTCGACCAACAAAATCGATTTGTTTACTGAACTCACGGGCCTCGTCCTTGTTGTTTGGATTAGGGCGATTATGCCTGATGGACAAGGCCTACAAACACACCACAAAAACTCTGTGGGAGCGGGCTTGCTCGCGAAAGCGGTGCGTCATTCAACATTTCCGTCGCCTGACACTCCGCCTTCGCGAGCAAGCCCGCTCCCACAAGGTCCGTACTTTGAATTTCAAGCTTGTGCAGATTGCTCCAACGCCACGCCCGCGCCCATCAGGCCGGAGTATGGCGCGGTCACCAGCCAGACCGGAATGCCCTTGAAGTAATCGCTCATGCAACCCTTGTCGGCGAAGCAGCGGGCAAAACCGCTTTCGAGGAAGAAATCGGCAAAGCGCGGGACCACGCCACCGACGATGTAGACGCCACCGCGTCCGCCCAGGGTCAACACGTTGTTGCCGGCCACGCGTCCCAGCCAGCGGCAGAACTGCTCGAGCACTTCCAGGGCGATAGGGTCGCCGGCCAGGCCGGCCGCGGTGATGGATTCGGGGGTGTCGAGTACCGGCACATGGCCGTCCACTGCGCAAATGGCCCGGTACACCCGAGGCAAACCGCTGCCGCTCAAGGCGGTTTCGGCGCTGACGTGGCCGATCTCGTTGTAGATGTGCTGCCACAGCTGGGTTTCCCGCGGACTGCTCATGGGCAGGTCGACATGGCCGCCCTCCCCCGGCAACGCGGCGAAACGGCCCTCACCCAGATCCAGCAGCGTGCCGACGCCCAGCCCGGTACCCGGCCCGATCACCACCGCCGGACGCATCGGCTCCGGGGTGCCTTCGCACACGACCCGGTACTCATCGGGACGCAAGCGGGTCATGCCCAAGGCCATGGCCGAGAAGTCGTTGACCAGCAACAACTGCTCCACCTGCAGGGTCTTGCAGAACGCCAGATTGCTCAGGCGCCAGTGATTGTTGGTAAAGCGAAACTCATCGCCGCTCACGGGACCGGCCACCGACAGGCACACCGAACCGATGGCGCCCGGTTTCAGGCCCAGGCCGCTCAGGTACACCTGGATGGCATCTTCCGGGCAGGCGTAATCGGCCGTTGCCAACACCTGGATGTTTTCCAGGGTGTGGTCTTTCCACAGCGCGAAGCGTGCGTTGGTCCCACCGATGTCACCGACCAAAGCCAGTTTCAATTAAGCGTCTCCAGGGCAGATGTGAAGGCACTGGCGCCCTGCTCCGCCGAGCTGAAGGCCATGCGCATGAAACCGAACAGCTCGCGGCCGGTGCCGATGTTGTTGCCCAACAGGCCCTTGGCCGGCGTGCGCGCGGCGAATTCCTCGGCGTCCACCTTCAATTCCAAGGTGCCTTTGACGCCATCGACACGGATGATATCGCCCTCCTGCACCCGGGCCAACGCACCACCGACATAAGCTTCGGGGCTGACATGAATGGCCGCCGGGATTTTCCCCGACGCGCCGGACATGCGCCCGTCGGTCACCAGCGCCACTTTGAAGCCACGGTCCTGCAACACACCCAGGAATGGCGTCATCTTGTGCAGCTCCGGCATGCCGTTGGAGCGCGGCCCCTGGAAGCGCATCACCGCGACAAAATCCTTTTCCAACAGGCCGGCCTTGAACGCGTCCGCCAGGTCCTGCTGGTCCTGGAAGACCATGGCCGGGGCTTCGACAATCTGGTTTTCCAGGGCCACGGCCGAGACCTTCATCACCCCACGGCCCAGGTTGCCTTCCATCACGCGCAACCCACCTTCTGGCGAGAAGGCGCGGGCCACCGGGCGCAGGATGTTTTCGTCGAGGCTTTCGATCGGGCCGTCGCGCCACACCAACTCGCCATCCTCCAGGAACGGCTCCTGGGTGTAGCGGCTCAGGCCGTGGCCGAGCACGGTGTTGACGTTTTCATGCAGCAAGCCGGCTTCCAGCAACTCACGGATCAGGAACGACATGCCGCCGGCCGCCTGGAAGTGGTTGATGTCGGCCTTGCCGTTCGGGTAGACGTGGCTCAGGGTCGGCACCACCTCGGAGAGGTCGGCCATGTCCTGCCAGGTCAACTGGATACCCGCCGCCATGGCGATGGCCGGCATGTGCAGGGTGTGGTTGGTGGAGCCGCCAGTGGCGTGCAACGCAACGATGGAGTTGACCAGCGAGCGCTCGTCGACGATTTCGCCGATGGGCATGAAATTGCCGCTTTGCTTGGTCATGCGCGTCACCTGGAACGCCGCTTCACGGGTCAGGGCATCGCGCAGCGGCGTGTTCGGGTTGACGAACGAGGCGCCCGGCAAGTGCAGGCCCATCACTTCCATCAGCAACTGGTTGGTGTTGGCGGTGCCGTAGAAGGTGCAGGTACCGGGGCTGTGGTAGGACTTCATCTCCGATTCCAGCAGCTCTTCGCGGGTGGCCTTGCCTTCGGCGTAGCGCTGGCGCACGTCGGCTTTTTCCTTGTTGGAAATGCCCGAGACCATCGGCCCGCCTGGCACGAAGATCGTCGGCAAGTGACCGAAGCGCAGCGCGCCCATCATCAGGCCCGGGACGATCTTGTCGCAGATGCCGAGCATCAGTGCGCCGTCAAACATGTTGTGGGACAGCGCCACCGCCGTGGAAAGCGCGATCACTTCGCGGCTCGGCAGACTCAGTTCCATCCCCGCCTCGCCCTGGGTCACGCCGTCGCACATCGCCGGCGTGCCTCCGGCGAACTGGCCGACCGAGCCAATCTCGCGCAGGGCTTTCTTGATCTGCTCCGGGAAGGTTTCGTAGGGCTGGTGGGCCGAGAGCATGTCGTTATAGGACGACACGATGGCGATGTTGGCGGCGTTCATCATCCGCAGGTGGTGTTTGTCTTCGGTGCCGCAACCGGCCACGCCGTGGGCGAAGTTGGCGCACTGCAGCTTGCCGCGCATCGGACCGTCGCTGGCGGCACCACGGATCAATGCAAGGTAAGCCTGGCGCGTGGCGCGGCTGCGGGCGATAAGCCGTTCGGTGACCTCAAGAACGCGGGGATGCATGTGTAGAACTCCAGGCTAACGGGTGTGGCGACCTGATTGTCTATGCTGGTCAAAAGCCTGCTGCACGCTGTGTGGAAGGCGAGGCGACAGACGGTTTTTGACCATTCGGACCAGTTGATTCAGGTCACTCGTTGTAGATAAAACAAAATATTGCCACTAAAAAGGCTTGTTTTCTATTTTTATGCGAATAATCTTGTAATTCCAACAACAAATCGACGGCGGCGCAGTTAATGACTCTTCGAATCGCAATCAATGGTTTTGGCCGCATCGGCCGCAACGTCCTCCGTGCACTGTATACCCAAGGCTATCGTCGCGACCTGCAGATCGTCGCCATCAACGACCTGGGCGACAGTGCGATCAATGCCCATCTGCTCAAGTTCGACACCGTGCATGGCACCTTCGATGCCGACGTCCAGCACGATCACGAAAGCCTGACGGTCAATGGCGACCGCATCTCGGTCAGCGCCATCCGCAACCCGGCCGAACTGCCTTGGGCAGCCGAGAAGATCGACGTCGTGTTCGAATGCACCGGTCTGTTCACCGACCGCTCCAAGGCCGCGGCCCATATCAGCGCCGGTGCCCGCAAGGTGATCATCTCGGCCCCGGCCAAGGGCGCCGATGCCACCGTCGTGTACGGCGTGAACCACGACATCCTGCGCCAGTCCCACCAGATCATCTCCAACGCTTCGTGCACCACCAACTGCCTGGCCCCGGTGGCCCAGGTGCTGCACCGCGAGCTGGGCATCGAAAGCGGCCTGATGACCACCATCCATGCCTACACCAACGACCAGAACCTGACCGACGTCTACCACAGCGACCCCTACCGCGCCCGTTCGGCCACGCAGAACATGATCCCGAGCAAGACCGGCGCCGCCGAAGCGGTGGGCCTGGTGCTGCCGGAACTGGCCGGCAAGTTGACCGGCATGGCGGTGCGCGTACCGGTGATCAACGTCTCGCTGGTCGACCTCACCGTGCAGCTCAGGCGCGAAGCGTCGGCCGAGGAAGTCAACGAACTGCTGCGCCAGGCCAGCCAGCATTCGAAGATCCTCGGCTACAACACCCTGCCGCTGGTCTCCAGCGATTTCAACCACAACCCGCTGTCGTCGATCTTCGACGCCAACCACACCAAGGCCAGCGGCAAGCTGCTCAAGGTACTGGCCTGGTATGACAACGAATGGGGCTTCTCCAACCGCATGCTGGATAACTGCCTGGCGTTGTGTAACGCCGAATAATGTTCGGTGCCGTAGGAGCTGCCGCAGGAGCTGCCGCAGGCTGCGATCTTTTGATCTTTTGATCATTCGCTTGAGATTCAAGTGTCTTTGGAAAGATCGCAGCCTCGTTGCACTCGACAGCTCCTACAGCTCCTACATGGTTCTACACAGTTTCCATGCAGCGCCTTGAAATCTAGGCTTGACCCGCAACGTAGATGATAAGCATTATCATCAACTCGAACCGGATCGGGCCCTACCGTGAGTCAATCGCGCTTTCATCACGTCTTCCTCGCCCAGCGCACGCCGCTGCTGCGCACCCTTGAGCGCATGGTCAGCAACCCCAGTACCGCCGAAGACCTGCTTCAGGAAACCTACCTGCGTGTCACCCGTGCATTGGCCGAACGCACGGTCGAGCACCTCGAACCCTTTGTTTTCCAGACCGCCCGCAACCTGGCGCTGGACCATTTGCGTGCCCGGCGCATCCAGGCCCGGACCCTGCTGGATGACGTGCCGCTGGAAGTCGTCCAAAACGTCGTCGCCCCCCAGAGCAGCGCCGAGGACGCCGCCCATGCCCAGCAACTGCTCGAGCGCCTGAATGTCAGCCTGCAGGCCCTGAGCCCGCGACAACGGCAGATCTTCATCCTCAGCCGCCTGCATGGCCACAGTTACCAGGAAATCGCCGAACGGCTGAGCGTGTCCTTGAGTACGGTGCAAAAGGAACTGAAACTGATCATGGCGATCTGTGTGGGACAACTGCAGCTATGAGATTCAAGCTGCAGTTGTGTGCAGGCTTGGGCTTGCGACTTGAAACTTGAAGCTTGTAACTTGCCGCTGAACCGAGAAACGAGAACCCACCGTGACGGACAACTCCCCTTCTCCTGCGCCGACGCCGGAAACCGCCCATGCCATGGAGCAGGCGCTGGACTGGCTGATCCTGCTGGACAGCCCCAGCGAGGAACAGACGCGGCAATTCCAGGCCTGGCTGGCCGCCGATCCACGTCATGGCGAGGCGTTCGCCCGGGCCCAGGCGATCTGGAACGGCCCACAGGTGATGGCCAGTGCCCGCCGACTTGAAACCGCGCCCAAGGTCACCGCGCTGTCGCGCCTGCGTGCCCACTGGAAACCCCTGGCCACCGCCGCCGTGTTGTTTCTCGGCCTGTTCAACTTCAGTGACCTGCCCCTGCGCTTGCAGGCCGATCACCTGACCGTGGTCGGTGAGCGCCAGCGCCTGCAATTGGAAGACGGCTCCAAGGTCCTGCTCAACACTGACTCGGCGTTCTCCAGCACGTTCAACGAACAACGGTACGTGGCCCGCTTGTACAAGGGCGAGGCCTTCTTCGAGGTCCCGGGCAACCGCACCCTGCCGCTGGAAATCGACGCCGGTCCGGTCACCGCCAGCGTCAGCGACACCACGTTCGCCGTGCGTTACCTCGACGGCGTGGCCCAGGTCCAGGTCCAGCGTGGCGATGTGGATCTGCGGGCCAATCGCAACGACACCCATGTGCGGCTGTCGGCCGGGGAGAGCATCCGCATCGGCCCCAACGGCTTCGACCGGCCGTCCCGGCTCGATGCCAACACCGACCTGGCCTGGGTCCAGGGTCGGCTGGTGTTCGAGAACCGGCCGCTGAGCCAGGTACTGGCCGAGCTGCGCCGCTACTACCCCGGCTGGATCATCAACAGTAACGAACAGTTGGCCAATGTCGCGGTGACCGGCAATTACCGCCTCGATCAGCCGTTGGACGTGGTCCGCTCCCTGGCCCATATCACCTCGGCACGGCTTCAGGAATTCCCGGCACTGGTGATCCTGAACTAAATGAGAATTATTTTTACTCGATAGCACCCGCTGGTTCGTCTCGTTATAGCCAATGCAATTGATTCGCATCCAGCGATGCGATCTGCACCTATAACAGATGCGACACGGAGCGCTATCGATGTCCTCTCGCCTTACTTGCCGGTTCCTTGCCCCCTCTTGCACGCTGTCATTGCTCACCGCCGCCATCCTGATGGCCGGCACCGCGCCGCTCGCCCTGGCTGCCACCGCCGTACAACCCCCTGCCCGCAACATGGGCGACTACACCTTCGCTATCGCCCGGCAGCCACTGGTCTCGGCCTTGAATGCATTCACCGCGGTCACCGGCTGGCAAGTCGGCATGCCGGCGGAACTGGCCGACGGCGTCGCCTCGCCTGGGGTGAACGGCTCGCTGCCGCCGGAAAAAGCCCTGGAGCGCCTGTTGGTGGGGACCCACCTGGGCTACCGCAAACTGGGCGACAACAGCATCGTGCTGGAAAGGCGCGACAGCGGCAGCGCGATGGAGCTGCAACAGGTGACCATCAGCGCCACCCGCCAGGAACAGGACATCACCAGCGTACCCAGCACGGTCACCGTCCACGACCGCCAGGAACTGGACCGCAACAACGTCAATACCCTCAAGGACCTGGTGCGCCATGAACCGGGCGTGTCGGTGGGCGGTGCGGGCCAGCGCGGCGGCATCAGTGGCTATAACATTCGCGGCATCGACGGTAACCGGATCCTGACCCAGGTCGACGGCGTGGAAGTACCCGGCGGTTTCTTCAACGGCCCCTACGCCAAGACCCAGCGCAATTACGTCGACCCGGAAATCATCAAGCGTGTGGAAATCCTCCGCGGTCCGGCCTCGGTGCTGTACGGCAGCAATGCCATTGGCGGTGCCGTCAGCTACTTCACCCTCGTTCCGGACGACATCATCAAGCCCGGCCAGGACGTTGGCGCCCGCCTGAAGACCGGCTACAGCTCCGCCGACGAGAGCTGGCTCAAGTCCGCCACCGTCGCCGGCCGCAACGGCCCATTCGACGGCCTGCTGCACTACAGCCAGCGCGACGGTCACGAAACCGAATCCTACGGCAGCCACAACGGCACCGGCCTGGACCGCACCGCCGCCAACCCGGAAGACGTGCGCGCCAACAATGTGCTGGCCAAGCTCGGCTGGAACTACAGCGATGACGCACGCCTTGGCCTGGTCTACGAAAAATACAAGGACGACCGCGACAGCGACCTGAAAAGCGCCTATGGCGGCCCCTACGCCAACGGCCAGCCGGCGATCCCCGATTTTGTACTACCCGGCGGCATGTACCAGTGGCGCACCGGCAACGACACCATCACCCGCGAGCGTTTCGGCCTGGAGCACAGCTTCGCCCTCGACAGCCTGCTGGCCGATCACGTCAAGTGGAGCCTGAATCACCAGGTCGCCAAGACCGACCAGAGCACCGCCGAGTTCTATTTCCCGATCACCCGCCAGGTCCTGCGCACACGGGATACCCTCTACGAAGAAAAGCAGTGGGTCTTCGATGCGCAACTGGACAAGGCCTTCAGCATCGCCAGCACCGATCACGCGCTGACCTACGGCACCACGATCAAGCAACAGAAAGTCACCGGCTCGCGCAGCGGCAATGGCGTGTGCCTGGCGGTGGGTGTCGGTTGCTCTGCGGTGGGCGCCATCAGCACCCGGGACGTGCTGGCAAAAGCCAGTGACTTCCCGGACCCGACCATCAACAGCTACGCCCTGTTCGTCCAGGACCAGATCAGTTGGGATAAATGGACCTTCATGCCCGGCCTGCGCTACGACTACACCCAGCTCAAGCCGCACCTGACCGAGGAGTTCCTCAATACCGTGGACCCCACCAGTGGTGGTGAGGTCAGCGACAAGAACAAGACCTGGCACCGCGTCTCGCCAAAATTCGGTGTGACCTATGCCCTGACCGACCAGTACACCTGGTACGGGCAGTACGCCGAGGGGTTCCGCACCCCGACCGCCAAGGCCCTGTATGGCCGTTTCGACAACCCTGGCGCCGGCTATAGCGTGGAACCCAACGCCGACCTGGAAGCGGAAAAAAGCCAGGGCTACGAGACCGGCCTGCGCGGCCGCTTCGACTCCGGTTCGTTCGACGTGGCGGTGTTCTACAACAAGTACCGCGACTTCATCAACGAGGACGCCATCACCCCCGGTGCCGACCAGTTGACCTTCCAGAGCAACAACATCAAGCACGCCATCATCAAGGGTGCCGAAGTCAAGGGACGCCTGGACCTGGACGTGCTGGGCGCGCCAAAGGGCCTGTACACCCAAGGTTCGGTGGCCTACGCCTACGGTCGCAACAACGACACGGGCGAGCCGCTCAACAGCGTCAACCCGCTGACCGGCGTGTTCGGCCTGGGCTACGACCAGGAGCAGTTCGGCACCTTGCTCAGCTGGACCCTGGTCAAGAAAAAGGACCGCGTCGACGACAGCAACTTCAACTCGCCCGATGGCGTGAGCAGCCAGTTCAAGACGCCAGGCTTCGGCATCCTCGACCTGACGGGCTTCTACAAGGTGACCCACGACGTGACCGTCAGCGGCGGCCTCTACAACCTCACCGACAAGAAATACTGGCTGTGGGATGACGTGCGCGGCTACGACAGCGTCGGCGAAGCGGCCGTGCTGAGCCCCGCCAACCTCGATCGCCTGACCGCGCCCGGACGTAACTTCGCGGTGAACCTGATCTGGGATATCTGACAGGCCTGCGCCGTAGGAGCTGTCGAGTGCAACGAGGCTGCGATCTTTCCCCGGACACTTGAACCTCAAGCGAAAGATCAAAAGATCGCAGCCTTCGGCAGCTCCTACACACAACCGAGCGGGAGCAAGCTCCCTCGCCACAATGTGCTCACTCAAAGGATTCTTTTCATGAATACCCAGCGTCCCGCTTCACGTTCCCAACGCCTGAACCAGATCACCCACGAGCCTCACAGCAAGCTCGACGCCCTGGTCAAGGCCCACGCCCCGTTCGAAACCCCGGCCAGCTTCGCCCGTTTCGTCGTCGCCCAGTACCTGTTCCAGTCGGAACTGGTGGCGCTGTACAACGACGCCGAGCTGTCCGCCCTGATTCCCGACCTACCGGCCCGTTGCCGGGCCGACGCTGCCAGGGCGGATCTCGCCGACCTGGACACCGAAGTCCCCGCGCCGGTGGCCGGTGCGGTACACAATCCGACCCAGGCCGAAGCCCTGGGCTGGCTGTTCGTCTCCGAAGGTTCCAAGCTCGGTGCCGCGTTCCTGATCAAGCGTGCCGTGGGCCTGGGGCTGAGCGAAACCTTCGGCGCCCGGCACCTGGCGGAACCTGCCGGCGGGCGCGCCGAAGGCTGGAAAACCTTCACCCGCACCCTCGACGGCCTGGCCTTTACCGAACAGCAGGAAGCCGAAGCGGATAAAGGCGCGCTGGATGCGTTCAACCGGTTCACGGTCCTGCTAGAACAAGCTTATGCGGTGGAATTGGCCTGATCGCTTAGTCCACTGTGGGAGCGGGCTTGCTCGCGAAAGCAGTGTGTCAGTCAAAATAACTGTGCCTGTTACTCCGCCTTCGCGAGCAAGCCCGCTCCCACATGGAAATGTGTATGCCTGAAAGGTACCGATGAACCATCCCTCGAAACTCACCCAACTGCTCTTCGCCCTGCTCGCCTACACCAGCCTGGCCATCGGCCTGGTCGCCATCGTCGTGCCCGGCCTGCCGACCACCGAGTTCATCCTGCTGGCCGCCTGGGCCGCGACCCGCAGTTCGCCGCGCCTGAGCGCCTGGCTGGAGAGCCATCGGTTGTTCGGGCCGATGCTGCACAACTGGCGCAACGACAAGGTCATCCCGCGCCGGGCCAAGGTGGCTGCCACCGTCAGCATGCTGCTGTGTGCCGGGCTGATGCTGGTGATGCTCGACCACGGCTGGCCGGTTTATCTGGCGCTCGCGGGCATGGGCCTGAGCAACCTGTGGATCTGGTCGCGCCCGGAACAGGCACAGGGCAGTTGTGGCGAGGGCGCTTGCTCCCGCTGGGCCGCAAAGCGGCCCCCAACGGATTTTTGATCTATGATCGCCCTCTCGTACTGGAGGGCTTTCGATGTCAGATCTGCTCACGTCCATGCAAACCGCACTCGGCTTGCCCACGACCCCAATCACCTTCAGCGGCGAAGGCGCCTTGCCCTCGGCCTTCGCCGTCACGGAGTTGGCCAGCGCCAGCATCGCCGTGGCGGGCCAGGCGACCGCCGCGCTCATCCATCTGCACACCGGCCGCCTTCCGCCCGTCGAGGTCGACCGGCGCCTGGCGTCGTTCTGGTTCTCCACTTCCCTGCGCCCCATCGGCTGGAGCGTGCCGCCGATGTGGGACCCGGTGGCCGGAGACTACGCCTGCGCCGACGGCTGGATTCGCCTGCACACCAACGCACCGCATCATCGACTGGCCGCGGAAAAAGTCCTCGGCACCTGCACCGACCGCGCCGACATGGCGGCGAGGGTGGCCCGTTGGAACAAGGCCGAGCTGGAACAGGCCGTGGTCGACGCCGGCGGTTGCGCCGCCCAGATGCGTTCGTGGCAGTCCTGGCAGGCCCATCCCCAAGGCATGGCGGTGAATGCCGAACCGCTGGTGCATCTGAGTGAAACGACTGCAGAACAGCGCAAGCCCTGGCTCGGCTCCGAGACCCAGCCACTGGCGGGCCTCAAGGTGTTGGACCTGACCCGCGTGCTGGCCGGCCCCGTCGCCAGCCGCTTCCTCGCTGGCCTGGGGGCCGACGTGCTGCGCATCGACCCGCCGACCTGGAACGAACCCGGCGTGGTCCCGGAAGTCACCCTGGGCAAACGCTGCGCCCGCCTCGACTTGCATCGGCCCGATGATCGCGCGGTGTTCGAGGCGCTGCTCAAGGACGCCGACATCCTCCTGCATGGCTATCGCGCCGACGCTCTCGAACGCCTGGGCTATGGCGCCGATCAACGCCAGCAAATCGCCCCGGGGCTGATTGATGTAAGTCTCAATGCCTACGGCTGGAGCGGCCCTTGGCAGCACCGCCGTGGCTTCGACAGCCTGGTGCAGATGAGCAGCGGCATTGCCGAAGCCGGCATGGGTTGGAAACACACCGACAAACCGACACCGCTGCCGGTGCAGGCACTGGACCACGGCACCGGGTACCTGATGGCTGCCAGTGCCGTTGTGTTGTTGTCCCGCCGCCTGACGAACGGCCAGGGCGGTTCGGCACGCCTGTCACTGGCGCGCACGGCGAAGCTGTTGATCGAGCGTGGCCCAGGGGACCCGACCCCATTGCGCGCCGAGGACGATAATGATCAGGGCCTGGTGGTCGAACAAACGCCATGGGGGCCAGCCCACCGCCTGCAGGTGCCTTTGAAAATCACCGGGACGCCCCTGCAATGGACCTTGCCGGCGGTAGAACTGGGCGCGCATCGCCCACGGTGGTGATGGCCGCCCAATCGCGAGCAAACCATGCCAACCTGTCGATCACAATCCTTTGTGGCGAGGGGATTTATCCCCGCTGGGGCGCGAAGCGGCCCTGAAACCTGGCGCCTCGGTGTGCCAGGAAAGTCACGAGCGTTCTCTGGGGGCGCTTCGCACCCCAGCGGGGATAAATCCCCTCGCCACACTGCCCGCCTCTAACTCGCCAGAAAGGCAAGCTTCGCCTCACAACGCCAAAAACCCACTGTACAACCCATACGCCGCCACGCCCGCCCCGGACACCACACACGCAAAGACGCCTTTTTCCACATGGGTGAACAAGGGTTGGCGCTGCTCGCGCTTGGCCTGGGCAAACAGGATCACCCCCGGCGCGTACAACAGCGCCGACAGCAGCAGGTATTTCACGCCGCCGGCATACAGCAGCCACACCGCATAGCACAGCGCAACACCACCGATGCACAGGTCCTTCATGCGCCGGGCCGAGGCTTGCCCATAGGTTTCGCCCCGTGCGCAAAGCAACACCGCATAGGCTGCCGACCACAGGTACGGTACCAGGATCATCGATGACGCGAGGTAGATCAGGCTGGTATAGGTGCCTGCGGAAAACAGGGTAATCAGCAAAAACAACTGGATCATGCCATTGGTCAGCCACAACGCGTTGACCGGCGCCTGGTTGGCGTTTTCCTTGGTCAGGAACGCCGGCATGGTCTTGTCCCTGGCGGTGGCATAGAGAATTTCGGCGCACAACAGCGCCCAGGACAACAGTGCGCCCAACAACGACACCGCCAGCCCGAGGCTGATCAACAACGCCCCCCAAGGCCCGACGATATGTTCCAGCACGCCGGCCAGTGACGGGTTCTGCAATTGCGCCAGGGCTGGCTGGCTCATGATCCCCAGGGACAACACGTTCACCAGCACCAGCAGCGCCAGAACCCCGAGGAACCCGATCACCGTCGCACGTCCGACGTCCGCGCGTTTTTCCGCCCGCGCCGAATAGACACTGGCGCCTTCGATGCCAATGAACACGAACACCGTGACCAGCATCATGTGGCGCACCTGGTCCATCACGCTGCCCAGGTCAGGGCTCATCTCGCCCCAGATATCCCGGGTGAACACCTCGGCCTTGAACGCCACCGCGGCGATGACAATGAACATCACCAAGGGCACCACCTTGGCGATGGTGGTCACCAGGTTGATGAACGCCGCTTCCTTGATGCCGCGCAGCACCAGGAAATGCACCGCCCACAACAGCAACGATGCACAGGCGATGGCCACCGGCGTATTGCCCTGGCCGAACACCGGGAAAAAATACCCCAAGGTGCTGAACAGCAACACGAAGTAACCGACGTTGCCCATCCAGGCACTGATCCAGTAGCCCCACGCGGAAGAGAAGCCCATGTAGTCGCCGAAACCGGCCTTGGCGTAGGCATAGACACCCGAGTCCAGTTCGGGTTTGCGATTGGCCAGGGTCTGGAACACGAAGGCCAGGGTCAGCATGCCGACGGCGGTGATCGCCCAACCGATCAGCACCGCTCCAACGTCGGCCCGGGCCGCCATGTTCTGTGGCAGGGAAAAGATCCCGCCACCGATCATCGATCCCACCACCAGCGCCACCAGCGCACCAAGGCGTAACTTTTCAATCGGCTGCGGCATCTTTCTCGCTCATTAAGTAAATAATGCGACATAACGTTTTTGAATAACGTCACGCGCGCAAAGTCCGAGGGATTATTACCCCGCCCCTTGTCCAAGACAGCAATAAGAAAGACCACACCAGACGATTATTTCTGTCATGAAAGCAACCTACAAAATAGTTGTGATCCAGTAGAAATCAACTAGTGTGAATAATCCCACGGAATGAAAGCCGCCTCGCCGCACCTTGCCGAAGCCTCTAAAACGGGCATTACGGCAATTTATGGACGTGAAGGAAAGCACTTAACTCCTTCATTAACAATGGAATGTTGTCATGCACTGATCCAGATCAGGTATTCAACTTTCGAATCGACTTATTCTGTCGACTCTCTTCTCCTGCATTGGAGTCTCGCAAATGTCTGATACCCCCGGAAAACTTCGATTAGGTGCGTTAGTTGCACTGGTTGTCGGCTCCATGATCGGCGGCGGAATATTTTCCCTGCCACAAAACATGGCCGCCAGCGCGGATGTCGGGGCGGTACTGATTGGCTGGGCCATTACCGCTGTCGGCATGCTGACCCTCGCTTTTGTCTTTCAGACCCTGGCCAATCGCAAGCCCGACCTGGATGGTGGCGTGTATGCCTACGCCAAGGCTGGGTTCGGCGACTACATGGGGTTCTCGTCGGCCTGGGGCTACTGGATCAGCGCCTGGCTGGGCAACGTCGGTTACTTCGTGTTGTTGTTCAGCACCCTGGGCTACTTCTTCCCGATTTTCGGTGAAGGCAACACCGTTGCCGCGGTGATCGGCGCCTCGGTGTTGTTGTGGGCGGTGCATTTCCTGGTACTGCGCGGCATCAAGGAAGCGGCGTTCATCAACCTGGTGACCACCATCGCCAAGGTCGTGCCGTTGCTGCTGTTCGTGTTGGTCGCCGTGTTCGCCTTCAGGCTCGACATCTTCACCGCCGACATCTGGGGCGTGAAAAACCCGGACCTGGGCAGCGTGATGAACCAGGTGCGCAAGATGATGCTGGTCACCGTGTGGGTGTTCATCGGCATCGAGGGTGCGAGTATCTTTTCCGCCCGTGCCGAGAAACGCACGGACGTGGGCAAGGCCACCGTGATCGGCTTCATCACCGTGCTGCTGTTCCTGGTGCTGGTCAATGTGTTGTCCCTGGGGATCATGACCCAGCCGGAACTGGCCAAGCTGCAGAACCCGTCCATGGCCGCCGTGCTGGAGCACGTGGTGGGTCACTGGGGCGCGGTGCTGATCAGCGTCGGCCTGATCATCTCGCTGCTTGGCGCCCTGCTGTCCTGGGTGCTGCTATGCGCCGAGATCATGTTCGCCGCCGCCAAAGACCACACCATGCCCGAGTTCCTGCGCCGGGAGAACGCCAACCACGTACCGGCCAACGCCCTGTGGCTGACCAACGCGATGGTCCAGCTGTTTTTGGTCATCACCCTGTTCTCGGCCAGCACTTACCTGTCACTGATCTACCTCGCCACCTCGATGATCCTGGTGCCGTACCTGTGGTCGGCGGCCTACGCCGTGCTGCTGGCGGTGCGCGGCGAGACCTACGAAGGCTTCGCGGCCGAGCGGCGCAAGGATCTGATCATCGGCGCCATCGCCCTGATCTACGCGGTGTGGCTGCTGTATGCCGGCGGGATCAAGTACCTGCTGCTCTCCGCCCTGCTCTATGCCCCCGGCGCGATTCTGTTCGCCAAGGCCAAGCGCGAATTGGGCAAACCGGTTTTCACCTCTGTCGAGAAGCTGATTTTCGCCGCAGTGATCGCAGGCGCCCTGGTGGCCGCCTATGGGCTCTACGACGGCTTCCTGACCTTGTAGTTGGCTGACTGTTTAACTGGAGGATTTGTAATGACCACGGAAAAAGTGAAGTACGGCGTTCATTCCGAAGCCGGTAAATTACGTAAAGTCATGGTGTGTTCCCCAGGCCTGGCCCACCAGCGGCTGACCCCGAACAACTGCGACGAGCTGCTGTTCGATGACGTGATCTGGGTCAACCAGGCCAAGCGCGACCATTTCGATTTCGTCACCAAGATGCGCGAGCGTGGCATCGACGTACTGGAAATGCACAACCTGCTGACCGACATCGTCGCCATCCCCGAAGCCCTGGACTGGATCCTGCAGCGCAAGATCACCGCCAACTCGGTGGGCCTGGGCCTGGTGAATGAAGTCGGTTCGTGGCTGCGCAGCCTGGAGCCGCGCCATATCGCCGAGTTCCTGATTGGCGGCGTCTCGGCCGACGACCTGCCGGACAGCTTCGGTGGCAAGACCATCCAGATGTTCCGCGACTTCCTCGGGCACTCCAGCTTCATCCTGCCGCCGCTGCCCAATACCCAGTTCACCCGCGACACCACCTGCTGGATCTACGGCGGCGTGACCCTGAACCCGATGTATTGGCCGGCGCGGCGCCAGGAAACCCTGCTCGCCAGCGCCATCTATAAATTCCACCCCGAGTTTACCCAGGCTGACTTCCAGATCTGGTACGGCGACCCGGACCAGGAGCATGGCAACGCCACCCTCGAAGGCGGCGACGTGATGCCCATTGGCAACGGCGTAGTGCTGATCGGCATGGGCGAACGTTCGTCCCGCCAGGCCATCGGCCAACTGGCGCTGAACCTGTTCAAGCACAAGGCCGTGGAGCGGGTGATCGTCGCCGGCTTGCCGAAGTCCCGCGCCGCCATGCACCTGGACACCGTCTTCAGTTTCTGCGACCGCGACCTGGTCACGGTTTTCCCGGAAGTGGTGAGCCAGATCGTCGCCTTCTCCCTGCGCCCTGACGAGAGCAAGCCCGGCGGCATCGACGTACGCCGAGAAGAAGGCAGCTTCCTCGACACCGTGGCCGCCGCCCTCAAGCTGCCGGCCTTGCGCGTGGTGGAAACCGGCGGCAACAGCTTCGCCGCCGAGCGTGAACAATGGGACGACGGCAACAACGTGGTGGCCGTGGAGCCGGGCGTGGTGATCGGCTACGACCGCAACACCTACACCAATACCCTGCTGCGCAAGGCCGGGGTGGAAGTCATCACCATCAGCGCCAGCGAGCTGGGCCGCGGCCGCGGCGGTGGCCACTGCATGACCTGCCCGATCATCCGCGACCCGATCGACTACTGACCTTCGAGCCTGGGCCAGTGTTTATCGAACGCAGCCCAGGGGATAACCGAAACCCAAGGAGATCCATATCATGGCTTTCAACATGCGCAACCGCAGCCTGCTGAGCTTGATGCACCACACCAACCGCGAGCTGCACTACCTGCTGGACCTGTCCCGCGACCTCAAGCGTGCCAAGTACACCGGCACCGAACAGCCGCACCTCAAGGGCAAGAACATCGCGCTGATCTTCGAGAAGACCTCGACCCGCACCCGCTGTGCCTTCGAGGTCGCGGCCCACGACCAGGGCGCCCACGTCACCTACATCGACCCGGTGTCGTCGCAGATCGGCCACAAGGAAAGCATGAAAGACACCGCCCGGGTCCTGGGGCGGATGTTCGACGCCATCGAGTACCGGGGCTTCGAACAGGAGATCGTCGAGGAACTGGCCAAGTTCGCCGGCGTGCCGGTGTTCAACGGCCTGACCGCCGAATTCCACCCCACCCAGATGATCGCCGACACCCTGACCATGCGCGAACACAGCGACAAGCCGCTGCATGACATCAGCTACGCCTACTTGGGCGACGCGCGCTACAACATGGGCAATTCGCTGCTGATGATCGGCGCCAAACTGGGCATGGACGTGCGCATCGGCGCGCCGAAAGCGCTGTGGCCGCACCAGGACTTCATCGACCAGTGCCAGGCCTTCGCCGCCGAGAGCGGCGGGCGCATCACCATCACCGAGGATCCGAAAGAAGCGGTCAAGGGCGTGGACTTCATCCACACCGACATCTGGGTGTCCATGGGCGAGCCGGTGGAAGCCTGGGATGAACGCATCGAGCAACTGCTGCCCTACCAGGTCAACGCGCAAATGATGAAAGCCTCGGGCAACCCACGGGTGAAATTCATGCATTGCCTGCCGGCGTTCCACAACAGCGAAACCAAGGTCGGCAAGGACATCGCCGCGCGCTATCCGAACCTGGCCAATGGCGTGGAAGTGACCGAAGAGGTCTTCGAATCCCCGGCCAATATCGCCTTCGAGCAAGCGGAAAACCGCATGCACACCATCAAGGCGATCCTGGTGTCGGCGCTGGCGGATATCTGAAACCAACGCAGTTCCCTTGTGGGAGCGAGCTTGCTCGCGATGGCGCAGGAACAGGCAACATTGATGTCGACTGACACACCGCTATCGCGAGCAAGCTCGCTCCCACAAAGGACCGCGTTGTTCGTCCATTTTTTTGAAGGACAATACCATGCGCATCGTCGTTGCCCTGGGCGGTAACGCCCTCCTGCGTCGGGGTGAACCCCTGACCGCTGCCAACCAACGTAGCAACATCCGCACCGCGACCGAACAGATCGCCAAGATCCACCCCGGCAACCAACTGGTCATCGCCCACGGCAACGGCCCGCAGGTCGGCCTGCTGTCGTTGCAGGCGGCGGCCTACACCGCGGTCACGCCATATCCGCTGGACGTGCTCGGCGCCGAAACCGAAGGCATGATCGGCTACATCATCGAACAGGAACTGGGCAATCTGCTGGACTTCGAAGTCCCCTTCGCCACGCTGCTGACCCAGGTCGAAGTGGATGGCAACGACCCGGCCTTCCAGAACCCCACCAAGCCCATCGGCCCGGTCTATAGCCAGCAAGAGGCGCAGAAGCTGGCGACTGAAAAAGGCTGGACCATCGCCCCGGACGGCGACAAGTTCCGCCGTGTGGTCGCAAGCCCCAGGCCCAAGCGCATCTTTGAGATCCGCCCGATCAAATGGCTGCTGGAAAAAGGCAGCATCGTGATCTGCGCCGGCGGTGGCGGCATTCCGACGATGTACGACGCCGAGGGCAAGCTACAGGGCGTGGAGGCGGTGATCGACAAGGACCTGTGCTCGGCGCTGCTGGCCGAACAGCTGGAAAGCGATCTGCTGGTGATCGCCACTGACGTCAACGCCGCGTTCATCGACTTCGGCAAGCCGACCCAGAAAGCCATCGCCCAGGCCCACCCCGACGAACTGGAACGGCTCGGCTTCGCCGCAGGCTCCATGGGGCCAAAGGTGCAGGCCGCCTGCGAGTTCGCACGCAACACGGGCAAGGTCGCGGTGATCGGGTCGCTGTCGGACATCGATGCTATCGTCCAGGGCCAGGCCGGCACCCGCATCAGCACGTCGACACCTGGCATCGCTTATCGATAACAGGAAACTTGCAGGGCGGATCCGGGGTCTGCCCTACACCCACGCCTTCGAGGAGAGTCGTTTATGGCCATGTTCGAACCCGGTCACCTGCACATGGAACGCCATGCGCTGAACAAGGAAGACTTCAACTACAACCTGTGCATCGACTACGAGGTTGCGCAGGACCCCAAGGAAGGCAGCGGCATGTCGTTCCGGGTGCATGGCACGGTGGAAGACAAGCCCCTGGACGAGACCTTTTTCCTGGCCAAGGACCAGGCCTTCGATTTCGCCCGCCACGCCACGCGCATCGCGCAGCAATATGGCTTGCCCAAGACCGCCAGCATCGGCTCGATGCACAAGTATTACGACGAAATGTTCGAAGACGTGCGCAAGCAACTGGACGTCAAGCCGGGCGATCCGATGAAGCCGGAACACTTGGCATAACCCGCCCGAAAAACACCTCTATCCCTGTGGGAGCGGGCTTGCTCGCGAAGACGGAGCAACAGTCAACATTGATGGTGACTGACACACCGCTTTCGCGAGCAAGCCCGCTCCCACAGGGGATATCAGCATTCTGAATGTCGGGTTAAATGCGAGTCTTACCAGGCTGGCAACCCGCCACGGCTGACCTATGCTGAAAGTAGTGCCCCCGGGTATTCGTTCAGAGGTCACCGCCATGAACATCAAAACAAGAAGACGCCTCGCTATTTTCGTCACCTGCGCCGCCACGCTTGCGCTTTATGGCACTGCGGCCTACCGGGTCGAGCAGGCCAGGCAACTGCCCCGTGAATACGCCAGCTGCAACTTCGAACGCTGCATCCCCCACAGCGCAACCCTGAACGCCCTGCGCTGAGGCGTGGTCAGTCGTCCTGCTGATCGGTCTTGAGCCGGTCCCGGAACGCCTTGGGCGAGATGCCGACGCGCCGGCGGAACAGCCGGGTGAAGTTGGTCGGGTCGGAAAACCCGAGCAGTTCGGAAATCTCGTAGATGGTCATGCCGGTGTAGGTCAGCAGGCGCTTGGCTTCCAACAACTGGCGCTCGTGCATGATCTGCAACGCCGGTTGCCCCGCCAGTTCCCGGCAGGTGCCGTTGAGGTGCGACACGGAAATGCCCAGGCGATGGGCCAGGTCTTCGACCTTGACGTGCTCGCGATAGGTTTCTTCCACCAACTGAATGAACCCGTTGAGGTATTCCCGGGCCCGTTGCGGGCGCTGGGCCTGGGTGTGTCGCTGCATCACCTGGCGGCTGACCCAGACCATGATCACGCTGACCAGCGCATGCATCAGCATTTCCCGAGCCGGCTGATGCCCCATGTATTCATTCTGCAGGGCGCTGAACAGGCTGTTGAGGTACTCGGAATTCTCGAGGGCGGGGTAGCTTTCGGCCTGGGCCAGCACATTGACTGCATGCCCCAGCTGCGCTTGCAGGTGCGTGACCAGCGGCGCCGCCAGGGTCACCACGTAACCTTCCACATCCTCGGAAAAACGAAAGCCATGGACCGACAGCGGCGGCAGGATCTGCACCGCCGGCTCGGTGAGCTGCGTGCGCCGGCCTTCGATTTCCAGTTCCGCCTGGCCCTTGAAGACAAACAACAACTGGCACAGGTCGGCATGCCGATGGGGTTTGATTTCCCAGTGATGCTCGCGGCTGCGCTTGGAGATGGTTTCGCAGTGCAGCAGGTCCGGGGTCGGCCATTCCTGGCTCTCACCGTAGAGCTTGAACACCGGGATCGAAGGCAGGTCAGGTTTTTTCATAACGTGGATCCGGGCCTGGGGTTGCGGGCGATAATCGCACCAATTGGCAGAAAGTACAGGTATCGGCTCAGTTTTCCCCTTCAACTGACAGGTCCGCAAGCGAAAAATGTAGGCACTCGATTTCTAATAATCAACACCGACCCTGGTCGCGTGCTTCGTGCGAGTCATAAGAACAATGAAAACCCTCAAGACCCAAGTCGCTATTATCGGCGCCGGCCCCTCTGGCCTGCTGCTCGGCCAGTTGCTGCACAACGCCGGCATCGACACTGTCATCCTCGAACGCCAGACCCCGGACTATGTACTGGGCCGCATCCGCGCCGGTGTGCTGGAGCAAGGCATGGTCGAACTGCTGCGCCAGGCTGGCGTCGGCCAACGCATGGACGCCGAAGGCCTGCCCCATGACGGCTTTGAACTGGTGCTCAACGATCGGCGGGTGCACATCGACCTCAAGGGCCTGACTGGCGGTAAAAACGTCATGGTCTACGGCCAGACCGAAGTGACCCGTGATCTGATGGCCGCCCGCGAAGCCGCCGGCGCCCGCACGTTGTACCTGGCCAGCAACGCCCAGCCCCACGACATGCAAACCGAGCACCCTTTCGTGACCTTCGAGCATGAAGGGCAAACCTTACGCCTGGACTGCGACTACATTGCCGGTTGCGACGGTTTCCACGGCGTGGCGCGACAGTCCATTCCAGCGGAAAAACTCAAGGTTTTCGAGCGCGTCTACCCGTTTGGCTGGCTCGGCGTGCTGGCTGACACCCCGCCGGTTCACGAAGAGCTGGTCTACGCTCGGCACGCCCGCGGCTTTGCCCTGTGCAGCATGCGCTCCAAGACCCGCACCCGTTACTACCTGCAAGTCCCTGCCGAGGAGCAAGTGGCCGACTGGCCGGACGAGCGTTTCTGGCATGAACTGAAAAAACGCCTTCCCACCGACCTGGCCGAGGCCTTGGTGACCGGCCCATCCATCGAGAAAAGCATCGCGCCGCTGCGCAGCTTCGTGGTCGAGCCGATGCAGTACGGGCGGATGTTCCTGGTGGGCGACGCGGCCCACATCGTCCCGCCGACCGGGGCCAAGGGGCTGAACCTGGCCGCCAGCGATGTCAGCACGCTGTTCAACATCCTGCTCAAGGTCTATCGCGACGGCCGTGTGGACTTGCTGGAGCACTATTCGGCCATCTGCCTGCGCCGCGTCTGGAAAGCCGAACGGTTCTCGTGGTGGATGACTTCGATGCTGCACCGCTTCGACGACGATGCCTTCAACCAGCGCATCAGCGAAGCCGAGCTGGAATATTTCGTCGATTCCGAGGCGGGTCGAAAAACCATTGCGGAAAATTACGTCGGGCTTCCTTACGAGGCTATCGAATAGCCGCCTACCGACTTAAACTGCGGGCTTCGTCCCATTCGCCTCTTCGGCGCAATGCCCGCAGGTTCAGCCGTGACTCAGCTCGATACGCTCCAAGCCCCGAAACCGGCCATCCGCAGTGTGCTGGTGGCCCTGATGCTGGCAATTTTCCTGGGTGCCCTGGACCAGACCATCGTCGCCGTCTCGATGCCGGCCATTTCCGCACAATTTGCCGACGTCAGCCTGCTGGCCTGGGTGATTTCCGGCTACATGGTCGCCATGACCGTGGCGGTGCCCATCTACGGCAAGCTCGGCGACCTCTACGGACGCCGGCCGCTGATGCTGTTCGGCATGGGCCTGTTCACCCTGGCCTCGCTGTTCTGTGGCCTGGCGCAAAACATGGAGCAACTGGTGCTGGCACGGATCGTCCAGGGCATCGGCGCCGGCGGGATGATTTCAGTGAGCCAGGCGATCATCGGCGACATCATCCCGCCCCGCGAACGGGGGCGCTACCAAGGGTATTTCAGCAGCATGTACGCGGTGGCCAGCGTGGCCGGGCCGGTGCTCGGGGGCTACATGACCGAGTACTTGTCGTGGCGCTGGGTGTTCTGGATCAACCTGCCCCTGGGCCTCACGGCCTGGTGGGTGGCCCGACGCACCCTGGTGGGGCTGCCAGTACCGCAACGCACGCCGATCATCGATTACCTGGGCACCGTGTTGCTGATCATTGGCCTGACGGCGTTGCTGCTGGGGATCACCGAGGTCGGCCAGGGCCATGCCTGGCACAGCCGTGAAGTGCTGGGGTTGCTGGGTTGCGCGGGGATAGCCCTGGGGACGTTCGCCTGGTATGAGCGCCGGGCGCGGGAACCGTTGCTGCCGATGCACCTGTTCGCCAACCGCAGCGCGGTGCTGTGCTGGTGCACGGTGTTCTTCACCAGTTTCCAGGCGATTTCCCTGACGGTGCTGATGCCGTTGCGCTTCCAGAGCGTGACCGGCGCCGGTGCCGACAGTGCGGCGTTGCACTTGTTGCCGCTGGCGATAGGGCTGCCGATCGGGGCGTATTTCGCCGGCCGCCGGACCTCGGTCACGGGGCGCTACAAACCGATGATCCTGAGCGGTGCCCTGCTCTTTCCCTTCGCCATCCTCGGCATGGCCTTCACTGCGCCTGACGCGTTCTGGCTCAGCAGCCTGTTCATGCTGCTCAGCGGCATCGCCTCGGGCATGCAGTTCCCCACCTCACTGGTGGGTTCGCAGAACTCGGTACAACAAGCGGATATCGGCGTCGCCACCAGCACCACCAACCTGTTCCGTTCCCTTGGCGGCGCGGTGGGCGTGGCGTTGATGTCGGCCTTGCTGCTGGCCTTGCTGCAGGATTCAAGCCTGGCCCAACTCGCCGGCGCGTCGTTGATCGGTGAAGGACATGCCGGCAACGTCTTGCTGGACGGCCTCAACGCCGCCCCGGGCGAGGCCCAGGAGGCCTTGCGCCGGGCATTGCAGGCGACATTCCGGCATTTGCTGTTGATCAGCGCGGCGGTATCGCTGTTGGGGCTGGCGGCCGCGGTGGCGATGCCCAATCGCTTGCTGCGTGGGCGGGATGAAAAGGTTCGCTAGGCACAATTTCGCTGCCATGCACAACCTGTGGCGAGGGGATTTATCCCCGTTGGGCTGCGCAGCAGTCCTAAACCCTAAAGCACGGTGTGTCAGATTAATTGAGTGCTTTTGGGGGCTGCTTCGCAGCCCCACGGGGATAAATCCCCTCGCCACAAAAGCAGGCCCATCACCGGAGCTGAGTCTGGTGCTATCAAGCCGTCGCCGCGACACCCTGCGACATCACCTCCGCGCTCATCCCGTCCTTCATCCGCTTGGCATCGCGCACGAAGCAGCGTGACGCCAGGAACAGGAACACCATGGTCAAGAGCAGCGCCACCGGGATCAGGTACATCGCATCGTGCAGGCCGATGGCCTTGAATGCTTCGCTCATCTGGTCGACACCCGCGCTGGCCATGGCCGTGCGGGCGAAGTAGTCGGACAAGCCGCCCACCACCACCGGCCCCAGGCCGCCGCCAAGCAAATACAGCCCGGCAAAGTACAACGCCATCGCCGTGGCGCGCAGGCGCGGCTCCACCACGTCCTGGATCGCGGTGTAGACGCAGGTGTAGAAGTTATAGGCAAACAGCCAACCCACGCTGAACACCGCCACGAACACGCCGATTTCAATGCGACCGGCATGCAGGGCCCACGCCGTGGTGACCGTCGAGATCGCCAGGCTGAACGCTGCAAACAGCAGGCGGCCGTTGGGCACGCGCTGGTGAATCTTGTCCGCGACCCAGCCGCCCAGGGTGAGCCCGAACAACCCCGTCACGCCCACCATGATGCCGGTGGCCACGGCCGCCTCGTGCAGTGGCATCAGGAAATAACGTTGCAGCATCGGCACCAGGAAGGAGTTGCAGGCATAGGTGGCGAAGTTGAAGCACAGCCCCGCCAGCACCAGCCACAGGAAGGTGGGAATCGCCAGCACCCGGCGAACCGGCTTGTCGATCTTTTCCTGGGAGACCTGCACGGTTTCCGCCGCGCCACGCTTGGGCTCCTTGATGAAAAACATGAACACCGCCAACACCAGCCCCGGTACCGCCGCGATGAAGAACGGCGCTCGCCAGCTGTCGAACGCCTTGACCATCGCGCCAATGGTGAAAAACGCCAACAGCAGGCCCAGCGGCAGGCCGAGCATGAAGATACCCATCGCCCGCGCCCGGCGGTGGGCCGGGAACAGATCGCCAATCAGTGAGTTGGCGGCGGGTGCGTAGCTGGCCTCGCCGATGCCGACGCCCATGCGCACCACCAGGAACGCCCAGAAACTGCCCACCAGGCCGTTCACCGCCGTCAGTCCGCTCCAGGCCGCCAGGCCCCAGCCCATCAACTTGCTGCGCGAACCGGTATCGGCCATGCGCCCCAGCGGCAAGCCGGCAATGGCATAAACGATGGTGAAGGCGGTGCCGATGATGCCGATCTGGAAATCGCTGAGGCTCCACTCCATGCGGATCGGCTCGATGATGATCGCCGGGATGGTGCGGTCGAAGAAATTGAACAGGTTGGCCAGGAACAACAGGAACAGAATGCGCCAGGCATTCGCCGCTTGGGTCGAGTTCTGCATGGGTCCGTCTCTTTTATTGTTATGGGCCAACGGTCCGTGGCCTGGATATGCAATCTAGACAGCGGCACGGAAGCTGTCTCCAATCATTCGCAAGGCTGATACCCGCCCATGGGACGCGGCGCATTTCTTGATGCCGATCAAACTCCTGTAACAATTGCCACCATTTTGCCTTTTGCCGGTTAAAGATCGAAGTCCGGTGGCCGATCCAACGTGATCAGAAAAAGAATATCCCGAGCGCTGCTCAGGCCGCAGCCCTGACCGCTTGGACCGATTTTCGCGTTTACCCAGGCGCGAATTCCTATCCGCGAGCGTTCGATGATCGCATTCGTCGAGCCACCAGTTCAGGCACATGGCGCACAATGACCTCCAAAAA
The DNA here is from genome assembly GCF_900115235.1 of Pseudomonas sp. NFACC24-1. NCBI lineage: Bacteria > Pseudomonadati > Pseudomonadota > Gammaproteobacteria > Pseudomonadales > Pseudomonadaceae > Pseudomonas > Pseudomonas sp. NFACC24-1. The sequence continues at coordinate 53,831 of NZ_FOVS01000016.1, read as the reverse complement.
AACAGCCACTGCGGTATCCGATCTGACCTTGAGCCCGGCCGCCAACGGCCCCGAAGTCTCGAAGCCGTCGAGCCCCCCGCGCCCTCTGTCGACCCAGCAGTATCTGTATTTCACCGAAACCAACACCGACCGTATCCTCGATAACCTCGACGGCCTGCGTGACACCGTGTTCCCGCGCCCGCCGCACCTGGTGGACGACGAATACGACCGAGCCCAGCAGGAGTTCCCGTCGGTGTGCCTGATCGGCCTGGGTCGCTGCGGCTCCAACATCGCCCTGGACGTGGCCGAGCTGGTGTACAACGCCCGCAAGTTCTACCTCAACGAATTCAACGCCGAAGACAAAGGCTACAGCGACAAGGGCTACAGCCCCGCACAATGGATCCGCAACAACCTGCGCCTGGGCACCAGCAAGACCAGCAAGCCGGTGTTCCTGGTAGAGCCGCTGGTGATGCTCGGCGACTTGGACAAGGACATCGCCGGGCGCATCCGTTTCTCGCGCAAGGGCGAAAAAAGCGGCTTCTTGCGCGACTACAGCAAAATGAAAATCATGGACCTGTCGGAAGTCCACGCCGGTGGCGCCGGTAACGCGCCGATCCTGGGCCAGTACCTGGCCAAGATCATCCTGAACAAGGACACCCAGCGCTTCTCCAGCCCCGACTGGAAAATGATCCACTCGTACCTGATCGACAGCTGCGGCATCAAGGCCAACCAGTCGCGCCTGTACTTCTCGATCTTCAGCGCCGGCGGCGGTACCGGCTCGGGCATGGCCTCGGAGTTCGGCCTGGCCCAGCAGTACTCGTACATGAACAAGACGTTCGACACCAAGCCGATGGACGAACACGACAGCAAGAGCGGCCACTCCTTCGTCTTCGAGCCGATCTTCACCAGCGGCATCTGCGTGCTGCCGAACATTTCCGACCACCGCAGCGAAATGTCCGAAGCCTTGCACATCAACGCCGGACGCCTGCTGTGCAAGTACCTGTCGGAAGAATGGGATTTCTCCTACAACTTCGCCAACGAAGACAGCAGCGAAGCCAGCGTGATGGGCCGTATCCGCCCGTGGAACGCGATGATGCTGATCTCCAACGACATCATGCGCTACGCCGAAGAAAGCGATGACGGCAACATCCAGAACATTGATGTCAATGCCATGGAGAAGCACGCCAACCAGTACATCTCCCAGCAGATCTTCAACATCCTGACGGCCCAGGCCGTCACCACCGACTACGACCAGAACTACTTCCGCCGTGCCGGCATCGACATCGGCGAAACCATTCGCCTGGACGCCAACGACCTGTTCATGAGCCTGGCCGGCCCGGTGGCAATCGCCTACGCCGAGTCTGTCGTCCCGGAAACCCCGGCACCGAGCGGCGACAAGTTCAAGGTATTCGAGAAAGAGCCGCCGCGCCTGAACATCGACGACCTGTTCTTCCGCTCCATCGACCTGCCGCATTTCAACAAAGTCACCCAGGCCATCGAAGGCATCAGCCTGTTGCCGATCGAATCCAAGCGCTACCGCGCCTCCCTGGAGCAATACAAGAATTCCGGCTACGACGCCGCGGCCCTGCATGACCTGCACTTCTTCAAGAACTGCTCGTCGGTGGTGTCCATCGTCTCCTTGCCCAAGGACTACAAGCTGTCCTACATGGACCTGAACCGGCTCAAGACCCACCTCAACAGCCTGTTCCCCAACACCACGCTCAAGCGTTACGCATTGGTGATCGGTGCCTCGGCGAACCTGTCGCTGACCACCCTGATCGCCAAGAGCCCGTGCCTGTCGGATGATTTCCTGACCCTGATCGTGGCCTTCATCAAACGCTGCTTCGCCCGCACCCCGTACCGTTTCGACGACACCCTGGACAACTCGATCCTGGACTTCATCATCAATGAAGACTTCGACGAAGCACGCATCGACGACCTGCTCAACGAGTTCGAAAACCCGGCGAAGATCCTCGACACCAACTGGTACGCGATCAAGCCGATGTACGAGAAGAAGTACCGCGAGCTGATCAATGACAAGGACAAGTTCGTCTCGATCAACGACATCCGCCTGTCCCGCGACTGCGTGAAGAAATCCATCAAGTACCTGCGCGAGATCTACCGTCACCGCATTGGCAAGACCAAGGTCATTTCCTTGAATAACCATACTGGCAGGACTTACTGAGGCGTTGCCTTAAAAGATCGCAGCCTTCGGCAGCTCCTACGGGCTGCGGTTCACATAAAACCGCGGCGCCCTTGTAGGAGCTGCCGCAGGCTGCGATCTTTTGCTCTTCTCAATATCCAGAAACAATTGAGCAGCCCAAAGGCTGCCCAATAAACTGTTCCCGTTACGTATACGTCACCCTGCCCTGTGGCGTTTCGCCACGGCAGGGTGCCATCACGCTACTCACCTACACACTTTTTCAAACACAAAAATGCGAACCAACTTGGTGCACCGATCAATTAGACGCCCTTTCCTGGATCATAATCCACGGCGAAACCACCACCGCCCAAAGCTGCGGATCGCGCTCCAGAAAATCCAGCGCCCGCGTTTCAGACAGCTTGGCGAGCTGGTCGGCGGCCAGCCAGGCGGCGACTTTGGTACCTTCGTCCTGGGCGACGGCCTCGGCGGCGGCGATCAAATCCAGTGCCGGGTCGACCCACAATAGGGCACCCTTGGCAAAGAACGGCTCCAGCTCTTTCCAGGTGATGGATGCGGTTTCTCCAAGCAGCTTGGCATAGAGGGTGCTAGGTTCTTGATTCATGGGACCTGTCCGGAAAAGAAATCGGCGCGAATGATAACGTCGGTGGTCTGGCAGAAAAACCCGGTAGCAAATTGCAGTACCGATTGAAAGCGCAGGAAAGCCAAGGATTGCCGAAACGACCGGACAAACCCCGCCGCTATTCTGTCTTTTTCTTTCAATTAAGCGACACCCCCAGGTTTTGCCCCCAAGCGCCAGCTTCCCTTGCCAACAATGGGCGCTCTACACTGTACCGGTACAGTTGCCGGGGGCATTTTCCGCGAGGGTATCCAAGATATCTGACCCGGTTCTGCTGCTACGGCGCCAGGACTATAAAAACTACAACAGCATGAGTGGAGCACTATGACTAAGGCTACTAAGCAGATTTCCAAACTGTTTGCCGCTATGGTTCTGGCCGGGGTTGCCAGCCATTCGTTTGCCGCCGACACCATCAAGATCGCCATCGCCGGCCCGAAAACCGGCCCTGTAGCCCAATACGGCGACATGCAGTTCAGTGGCGCGAAAATGGCCATCGAACAGATCAACGCCAAGGGTGGCGTCGACGGCAAGCAGCTCGTCGCCGTCGAGTACGATGACGCCTGTGATCCAAAACAAGCGGTCGCGGTCGCGAACAAAGTCGTCAACGACGGCGTCAAGTTCGTGGTCGGCCACCTGTGCTCCAGTTCCACCCAGCCAGCTTCCGACATCTACGAAGACGAAGGCGTGATCATGATCACCCCGGCGGCCACCAGCCCGGACATCACCGCTCGCGGCTACAAGATGATCTTCCGCACCATCGGCCTGGACAGCGCCCAAGGCCCTGCGGCCGGCAACTACATCGCCGACCACGTCAAGCCAAAGGTCGTTGCGGTCCTGCACGACAAGCAGCAGTACGGTGAAGGCATCGCCAGCGCCGTGAAGAAAACCCTCGAAAGCAAAGGCGTGAAAGTGGCCGTCTTCGAAGGCGTGAACGCCGGCGACAAAGACTTCTCTTCGATGATCGCCAAGCTCAAGCAAGCCAACGTCGACTTCGTCTACTACGGCGGCTACCACCCGGAGCTGGGCCTGATCCTGCGTCAAGCCCAGGAAAAAGGCCTGAAGGCCAAGTTCATGGGTCCGGAAGGCGTGGGTAACGACTCCATCTCGCAAATCGCCAAGGAGTCCTCCGAAGGCCTGCTGGTGACCCTGCCGAAATCCTTCGACCAGGATCCGGCCAACGTTGCCCTGGCTGACGCGTTCAAGGCCAAGAAAGAAGACCCGAGCGGTCCGTTCGTGTTCCCGTCCTACTCTGCTGTCCAGGTGATTGCCCAGGCCATCACTTCGGCCAAGAGCGAAGACGCAGGCAAAGTGGCCGAAGCCATCCACGCCGGCACCTTCAAGACGCCAACGGGCGACCTGAGCTTCGACGCGAAGGGCGACCTGAAGGACTTCAAGTTCGTGGTCTACGAGTGGCATTTCGGCAAACCTAAAACCGAAGCCTCGCCTCAGTAAGGCCTGGCCTGACTGACTGCCAATAAAGCCCACGGCGTGCCGTGGGCTTTGTTTTAAATGTATTGGGCCGCGCTGGCGTGATCCGCCAGTCTCCCCACCTGAAAATCTCAAAACCGTCATCAGCGGTTCGCTGGCAAACCTCGTGTTCGAAGTGGATGCAGATCCACGGGGCCCGGGCGGGAAAATGACTCCACCAGTGAAATGCGTATCAGGTTTTTAGGAGCGCTGTAATGCCTGACATCTATCACTTCTTCCAGCAGCTGGTTAACGGCCTGACCGTTGGCAGCACGTATGCCCTGATCGCCATCGGCTATACGATGGTCTACGGCATCATTGGAATGATCAACTTCGCCCACGGCGAGGTGTACATGATCGGCTCCTACGTGGCGTTCATCGCCATCGCCGGGCTGGCCATGATGGGACTCGACAGTGTCCCGCTGTTGATGACCGCGGCGTTCATCGCGAGCATCGTGGTCACCAGTTCCTATGGCTACAGCATCGAACGGATTGCCTACCGCCCCCTGCGCGGCAGCAACCGTCTGATCCCGCTGATTTCCGCCATCGGTATGTCGATCTTCCTGCAGAACACGGTACTGCTTTCGCAAGACTCCAAGGACAAATCCATTCCCAACCTGATCCCGGGCAACTTTGCCATCGGGCCAGGCGGGGCACATGAAGTGCTGATTTCCTACATGCAAATCGTGGTGTTCGTGGTGACCCTGGTCGCCATGCTCGGCCTCACGTTGTTCATCTCCCGTTCCCGCCTCGGCCGCGCCTGTCGCGCCTGTGCCGAGGACATCAAGATGGCCAACCTGCTGGGCATCAACACCAACAACATCATCGCCCTGACCTTCGTCATCGGTGCGGCCCTGGCGGCCATCGCCGCGGTGCTGTTGAGCATGCAATATGGCGTGATCAACCCCAACGCCGGCTTCCTCGTGGGCCTGAAAGCCTTCACCGCCGCGGTACTGGGCGGCATCGGCAGCATCCCCGGGGCGATGCTCGGCGGGTTGGTGCTGGGCGTGGCGGAAGCCTTTGGCGCCGATATCTTCGGCGACCAGTACAAGGACGTCGTGGCGTTCGGCTTGTTGGTTCTGGTTCTGTTATTCCGGCCGACCGGCATCCTGGGCCGCCCGGAGGTTGAGAAAGTATGACTAGGCATCTCAAATCAGCGCTTTTCAGCGCCCTGCTGGTCTGGGCCGTGGCCTACCCGGTACTGGGTCTTAAACTGACCATCGTCGGCATCAACCTGGAAGTGCACGGCACCAGCCCGGCGATCCTGGCGACCATCGCCGTGTGCTCGCTGCTGATGTTCGTGCGTGTGCTGTTCAGCACGCAGATCAGCGCGGCATGGAAATCTTCGCCCGGCCTGCCGGTGATCCCGGCCAAGGCCAGCCACTTCCTGACCCTGCCGTCGACCCAGCGCTGGATCGTGCTGGGCCTGATCGTCGTGGCCCTGGTGTGGCCGTTCTTCGGCTCTCGCGGCGCGGTGGACATCGCCACGCTGATCCTGATCTACGTGATGCTGGGCCTGGGCCTGAACATCGTCGTAGGCCTGGCCGGCCTGCTGGACCTGGGTTACGTCGGTTTCTACGCCGTCGGGGCCTACAGCTATGCGCTGCTGTCCCACTACTTCGGCCTGAGCTTCTGGATCTGCCTGCCCATCGCCGGGATGATGGCCGCCACCTTCGGTTTCCTGCTGGGTTTCCCGGTCCTGCGCTTGCGCGGCGACTACCTGGCGATCGTGACCCTGGGTTTTGGCGAGATCATCCGCCTGTTCCTGCGCAACCTGACCGACATTACCGGTGGCCCGAACGGCATCAGCAACATCGAGAAACCGACGTTCTTCGGCCTGACCTTCGAACGTAAAGCCGCCGAAGGCCTGCAGACCTTCCACGAGTACTTCGGCCTGGAATACAACTCGATCAACAAGGTGATCTTCCTCTACCTGGTTGCCCTGCTGCTGGCCCTGGCCGCGCTGTTCGTCATCAACCGCCTGCTGCGCATGCCGATCGGCCGCGCCTGGGAGGCACTGCGTGAAGACGAAATCGCCTGCCGTGCCCTGGGTCTCAACCCAACCGTGATCAAACTGTCGGCCTTTACCCTCGGCGCTGCGTTCGCCGGTTTTGCCGGCAGCTTCTTCGCCGCTCGCCAAGGCCTGGTGACGCCGGAATCCTTCACCTTCATCGAGTCGGCGATCATCCTCGCCATCGTGGTGCTGGGCGGGATGGGCTCGCAGTTGGGCGTGATCCTGGCGGCGATCGTGATGATCCTGCTGCCGGAAATGATGCGTGAATTCAGCGAATACCGCATGTTGATGTTCGGCGCCTTGATGGTGCTGATGATGATCTGGCGTCCTCAAGGTCTGCTGCCTATGCAACGCCCCCACATGGAGCTGCGCAAATGAGCCGCGAGATCCTGAAAGTCGAAAACTTGAGCATGCGCTTCGGCGGTTTGCTGGCGGTCAACGGCGTGGCCCTGACCGTGAAAGAGAAGCAAGTGGTTGCCCTGATCGGGCCGAACGGCGCAGGCAAGACCACCGTGTTCAACTGCCTGACCGGCTTCTACCAGCCCACCGGCGGCACCATCCTGCTGGACGGCGAGCCGATCCAGGGCCTGCCCGGCCACCACATCGCCCGCAAGGGTGTGGTGCGTACCTTCCAGAACGTGCGGTTGTTCAAGGACATGACAGCGGTCGAGAACCTGTTGATCGCTCAGCATCGTCATTTGAACACCAACTTCTTTGCCGGCCTGTTCAAGACCCCGGCGTTCCGCAAAAGCGAACGCGAGGCCATGGAGTACGCCGAGTACTGGCTGGACAAGGTCAACCTCACCGAGTTTGCCAACCGTACCGCCGGCACCCTGGCCTACGGTCAGCAACGGCGCCTGGAAATCGCCCGCTGCATGATGACCCGTCCGCGGATCCTCATGCTCGACGAACCGGCCGCCGGCCTGAACCCGAAGGAAACCGAAGACCTGAAGGCCCTGATCGGCGTGCTGCGTGAGGAGCACAACGTCACCGTGCTGCTGATCGAGCACGACATGAAGCTGGTCATGAGCATTTCCGACCACATCGTCGTGATCAACCAGGGCACGCCCCTGGCCGACGGTACGCCGGAACAGATCCGCGACAATCCTGAAGTGATCAAAGCCTACCTGGGGGAAGCGTAAATGCTGCAGTTCGAAAACGTTTCCACCTTCTACGGCAAGATCCAGGCCCTGCACAGCGTCAACGTCGAAGTCCGCCAGGGCGAAATCGTCACGCTGATCGGTGCCAACGGTGCCGGCAAATCCACCCTGCTGATGACGCTCTGCGGTTCGCCCCAGGCCCACAGCGGCAGCATCCGCTACATGGGTGAGGAACTGGTGGGCCAGGACTCTGCGCGGATCATGCGCAAGAGCATCGCCGTGGTACCTGAGGGCCGTCGGGTATTTGCCCGGCTGACCGTGGAAGAAAACCTCGCCATGGGCGGATTTTTCACCGACAAGGGCGACTATCAGGAACAAATGGACAAGGTCCTGCACCTTTTCCCACGCCTGAAAGAACGCTTTACCCAGCGCGGCGGCACCATGTCCGGCGGCGAACAGCAAATGCTCGCCATCGGCCGTGCGCTGATGAGCAAACCCAAGCTGCTGCTGCTCGACGAACCTTCCCTGGGCCTGGCACCGATCATCATCCAGCAGATCTTCGACATCATCGAACAACTGCGCAAGGATGGCGTGACGGTGTTCCTGGTGGAGCAGAACGCCAACCAGGCGCTTAAAATCGCTGACCGGGCGTACGTGCTGGAGAACGGCCGGGTGGTGATGCAAGGCACCGGTGAAGCGCTGCTGACCGACCCGAAAGTGCGCGAGGCGTATCTGGGCGGTTGAGTCTGTTGCGCTAGAAAACGGCCTTCGGGCCGTTTTTTTTGCCCGGTTCTCAAGTGAATACAATGGCGGCAGCAATACATTTGTGGCGAGGGGATTTATCCCCGTTGGGCTGCGAAGCAGCCCCAAAAAACAGCTCCGCGGTGTGTCAGGCTGATTGATGCGGAATTGCGAGGGCTGCTTCGCAGCCCAACGGGGATAAATCCCCTCGCCACAGATAACTCTCCTCCGCATTGGATTTCCGAGGTAGGCAAAAAAATCATGCCCCTCGCTGTAACACTTCCCCACCTCCCCTCTCTAGTTCAGCAGACCGGCGCTAACGCCGGTTCATTTCCCTGAAGACTGGAGAATCACCATGACTGCTTCGACCCGCACCCTGTCCGCCGCTGCCTTGGTCCTCGCCCTGGGTTCTGCCCTGAGCATGACAGCCGTCCCGACCGTTCACGCAGCCGACGACACCATGGAAAAATGCTTCGGCGTCGCCCTCAAAGGCAAGAACGACTGCGCCGCCGGCGCCGGCACCACCTGCGCCGGTACCGCAAAAATGGACTATCAGGCCAACGCCTGGAAATCGGTCCCGAAAGGCACTTGCACCACCATGGAAAGCAAAACCTCCCCCACCGGTTTCGGCCAGCTCGAAGCATTCAAAGCCAAGTCCTGATCGCATCCGCCTGAGGCCCGCCACCATGTCGAACACCCCGTCCCTCGCCACCGATAGCCGGCTGCCGCCAAGGGCAGGGCTGGGGCTCAAGAGTGCGCATTTTCGTGAGGTGCTGCAGACCCGACCGGATCTGGGTTTCTTCGAGGTGCACGCGGAAAACTACATGGTGGCCGGCGGGCCGCTTCATCACTTCCTGGGGCTGATACGCGAACAATATCCGCTGTCGTTGCACGGCGTCGGCCTGTCGATCGGTGGGGAGGGGCCGCTGGATGTCACGCATGTGCAGCGCCTGGCCGCACTGATCGAACGCTATCAGCCCCAATCCTTTTCCGAACACCTGGCCTGGTCCAGCCACGGCCCGGTGTTTCTCAATGACTTGCTCCCCCTGGCCTATGACGAAGCAACCCTCGACCGGGTCTGCGCACACATCGACCAGGTGCAATCCAGCCTCAAGCGCACGCTGTTACTGGAAAACCCGGCCACCTACCTGGCCTTTGAAACCTCGACCTTCGACGAGCCACAGTTCATGAGCGAAGTGATCCGTCGCACCGGCTGCGGCCTGCTGCTGGATGTGAACAACGTCTACGTTTCGTGCGTCAACCACTGCCGCGACCCACTGGCCTACCTCGACGCCCTGCCCCTGCAAGCGACCGGCGAAATCCATCTGGCCGGTTTTGCCGAAGACACCGACAGCCTTGGCGAGCGCCTGTTGATAGACGATCACGGCGCACCCGTCGACCACGCGGTCTGGCAACTGTATCTCCAGGCACTGGAACGGACCGGGCCAGTCGCCACCTTGATCGAGCGCGACAACCACGTCCCTGCATGGGAAGTGCTGCTGGCCGAAGCACGCCAGGCCGATCAACTGTTGAGCACCGCTGGAGCCCGGCCATGAACAACCAGCACGCCTTTGCCACCGCCCTGCTCGACCCGCGCAAGGCGTGTCCGCCGGGCCTGGTCAGCGCCAATGGGGCGGCTCCGGAAAGCCGTTTCGCGGTGTACCGCAACAACGTGCTCAGCTCATTGATCAACGCCCTGGCCGACAACTACCCGGCGGTGGCGCAACTGGTGGGCGAGGCATTCTTCCGGGCCATGGCCGGGGTCTTTGTCCAATCGACGCCGCCGCGCAGCCCGGTGATGAACGACTACGGTGGCGACTTTGCCGAGTTCATCGAACACTTCGAACCCGCCGCCAGCGTGCCTTACCTGGCGGATGTCGCCCGGCTGGAGCGATTGCACGTGCAAGCCTGGCATGCCGCCGACGCCGAGCCCATGGCGCAAGAACGAATCGTGGCGGCGCTGTCGTCCCCCACGCTGGCGGGGCACCTGAAGATCGGGCTTCACCCGTCACTGCGGCTGCTGCAATCCCCCTACGCCGTGGTGACGATCTGGGCCGCCCATCAGCACGAGACACCGGTGCCGTTCGAAGCGTTTTCTGCGCAAAACGCCTTGGTGCTGCGCAACGGTCTTGAGGTGCAAGTGTTCGCGATCAATCACGCGGCCCATGGGTTCATCACCGCCCTGCAACAGGGGCTGTCCCTGGCCGCTGCCATTGAAGCCTCAACCGACCTCGACCTGGAACAGACCCTGGCGGGGCTCATTCGTCACAGAGCTATCACTTACCTCCTAGCTGAACAGGTATCCCCATGAACGCCCTGATTGCCGGCTCCATTCAATGGCTGGAGAAAATCCCCCACAGCCTGATCGCCTTCGTCGCACGCTTCTCGATTGCCGCCGTGTTCTGGAAATCCGGCCAGACCAAAATCGAAGGACTGGCCATCGACCTGTTCGACGGCACCTTCCAGATCGGTCTACCGCGGCTGGCGGACTCGACCATCCCCCTGTTCAAAAGCGAATATGCCTTGCCGCTGCTGTCGCCGGAACTGGCCGCGCACCTGGCGGCCTCTGCCGAGCATGTCTTCCCGGTGATGATCCTGCTTGGCCTGGCGACACGCTTTTCAGCGCTGGCCTTGCTGGGCATGACCATGACCATCCAGGTATTCGTCTACCCCGCCGCCTACCCGACCCATGGCACCTGGGCGGCGATATTGCTCTACCTGATGGCCCGTGGACCGGGGGTATTGTCGATCGATCACCTGATAGCCAAGCGTTACGCCCACGGCTGAACACAGATCCCCTCACAGACCCCCTGTGGGAGCGAGCTTGCTCGCGATAGCGGTGGGTCAGCTTGCACAAATACCGGATGTACCACCGCCTTCGCGAGCAAGCCCGCTCCCACAAGGAGTAACAATGACCGGGTTATCGCTGTAGCCGATCCAACGCCTCGCCACTGCGCTTGAACCAGTCGATCAAATAGTCGGCCAGCACCTGTGTACGCTTGGGCAGGCCGCCCTGGTACGGGTGCACCAGGTACATCGGCATGCGCCGGGTCTGGTAGTCGCGCAGCAGCCAATGCAGGCGTCCGTCAGCCAACTCTTCATGCAGCAGGTACGACGGCAGCCGGGCGATTCCGGCACCGGCCAGGGCGGCTTTTTTCAGTAGGCTGTAGTGATTGCTGGCGAACGGCCCCGACACTCGGACCCGCAACAGTTCGTGTTGTTGGTGGTAAAGCCATTCTTCCCGGCCGCTGTAGTGGCTGTTGAGCAAACAGCGGTGCTCGGCCAGGGCCTGGGGCGTCTCAGGCGCGCCATAGTGCTCGAGGTAGGCCGGGCTGGCGCAGGTCATTTCGTGCCACGCCAACAATGGCCGGGCCACCAGCCGCTCATCGATGGCGGCGTCGGAACGGATCGCCAGGTCGAAACCATCGCGGCTCAAGTCACGGTAACCGTTGTTGAGCTCCAGTTCGATCTGCACGTTGGGATACGTGCGAGCGAACTCCATCAGCAAGCCCTCGAAGAATGTTTCACCCAACGAAACCGGAACCGTCATACGCACCGGCCCGGAAATGTCATCCTTCAACCGGGCCAATGCCTGACGCGCCCTTTCCACCTGCACCAGCAGCGCCTGGGCCTGAGGCAACAGCGCCGCCCCTGCCGCCGTGAGGCTCAAGCGCCGTGTGGTGCGTTGCAGCAACACCACCGAAAACCGACTCTCCAACAGGCTGATGCGCTTGGACAACTGGCCCTTGCTGCACCCCAATTGCTGGGCCGCCAAGGTAAAACTGCCGGCCTCCATCAACACGGCGAACGCCGCCAGGTCATCCATCTCGCTCATTGGATTGTTTCCAAATGAAAACCAAAGGTTGCCTATTAGCACGATTATCAATGGAAAGAACCCCTCTAGACTGAAAACTCGTTCAACCCATCAAGGAACAGCTCATGAAAATCTTGTTGATCGGCGCCAACGGCACCATCGGTTCGGCCATTGATAAAGAACTGTCGCCCCGCCACGAAATCGTTCGGATCGGTCGCCACAGCGGTGAATTGCAGGTGGATATCAGCGACAGCACCTCGATTCGCACCCTGTTCGAAAAGACTGGCCGTTTTGACGCCCTGGTCTGCGCCGCCGGCAACGTCACCTTTGCGCCCCTGGCCGACATGACCGAAGACAGCTTTGCCCTGGGCTTGAAAGACAAGCTGATGGGCCAGGTCAACCTGCTGCTGATCGGTCGCGAATTCGCCAATGACGGCGCATCCTTCACCTTCACCACCGGCGTACTCAGCCACGATCCGATCAAGAGCGGTGTTTCGGCGGCCCTGGTCAACGGCGCCCTGGACAGTTTCGTGCGCGCCGCGGCAATCGAGTTGCCACGGGGCATGCGGGTCAACTCGGTGAGCCCGAACGTGCTGCTGGAAGCCATGGACAAATACGCGCCTTATTTCCGCGGCTTCAAACCCGTCCCCGCAGTGGATGTAGCATTGGCCTACGCCAAGAGCGTCGAAGGCCTGCAAACCGGTCAGACCTTTCACGTGGGCTAACACCCCTTGTGATGCAGGATCAGTCTGAGTAACGTGGCGGCACTTGTCTGGAGACCCAATAATGCGTGCCGCCCGCTCCCTGCTGTTTGTCGCCCTCCTGCCGCTGTTCACCGGCTGCCAATTGCTCGACACCCCACGTCAGAGCGCCTCCCACGCCGGCCAGACACGCCTGCAGGGCGAACTCACGGCGGCCGATGGCAAACTGGTGTTCCAGCCGTGCCAGGAACAGCGCCGCTACATCGTCAACGACAGCGGTGGCACCAGTGTGCTGCAACAGGCCGCCAGCCTGGCCGATGACCAGGGCAAGCTGTTTGCCGATGTTCGTGGCCGTATCGTTTCCAGCGCAGCGGCCGGCACCGACAGTCAGTTGGACGTTGAACAGCTGTATCGCCTGGAACGCTCGGGAACGGCTTGCGAAGACGTCGACTTCAAACGCGTGATCCTGCGCGCCGCGGGACACAGCCCGGAATGGACGCTCAAGGCCAGCGGCAAGGGCCTGGTGCTGGACCGCGAAGGCCAGCCGCCGCTGGCGGTGCCTTACGTCGAGGAGCAATTGGGCGATGGCCGCTTCAACCTGGGCACCGAGGCCAACGGCCAGAAAGTCGAGCTGTGGGTCACACCTGCCCGTTGCGTCGACAGCGTCAGCGACAGCGTGCAACACATGAGCGCCGAGTTGCGGGTCAACGGCCAGGTCCAACGCGGCTGCGCCTACTTCGGTGGCGCGCGCGACGACTGATTCACAGCTTTTGGCTTATAATCGCCGGTTCACGCCCTGGTGCAGTTGTGCATCCCGCGAACCGGACCCCGCCATGTTACGAATCACCGAACTCAAGCTGCCGATCGATCACCCCGAAGAAGACCTGCGCCCTGCCATCGTGCAGCGCCTGGGCATCGCCAGCGATGACCTGCTCGACTTCACCCTGTTCAAGCGCAGCTACGATGCGCGCAAGAAATCCTCCGAACTGTGCTTCATCTACACCATCGACCTGACGGTGCGTGATGAAGCCAGCCTGCTGCGCAAGTTCGCCGATGACCGTAACGTCAACGAAGCGCCGGATGTCAGCTACAAAGTGGTGGGCCAGGCCCCGGCCGACTTGAGCGAGCGGCCGATCGTGGTCGGCTTCGGCCCGTGCGGGATTTTCGCCGCCCTGTTGCTGGCGCAGATGGGGTTCAAGCCGATCATCCTCGAACGTGGCCCGGAAGTGCGCCAGCGCACCAAGGACACCTGGGGCCTGTGGCGCAAAAGTGTGCTCAACCCCGAGTCCAATGTGCAGTTCGGTGAAGGCGGCGCAGGGACGTTTTCCGACGGCAAGCTCTACAGCCAGATCAAGGACCCTAAATTCCTTGGCCGCAAGGTCCTGCACGAATTCGTCAAGGCCGGGGCGCCGGAAGAAATCCTCTATGTCAGCAAGCCGCACATCGGCACGTTCCGCCTGACAGGCGTGGTGGAAACCATGCGTGAGCAGATTCGCGCCCTGGGCGGCGAAGTACGCTTCCAGCAACGGGTCACCGATGTGCTGATCGAGGACGGCCAACTGATCGGCGTCGAACTGGCCGGCGGTGAACGCATTCATTCGAAACACGTGATCCTGGCCCTCGGCCACAGCGCCCGGGACACCTTCCGTATGCTCCACAGCCGTGGCGTATACATGGAAGCCAAGCCGTTCTCGGTGGGTTTCCGCATTGAACACCCGCAATCGCTGATCGACAGCGCGCGGCTGGGCAAGTACGCCGGCCATCCGAAACTCGGCGCCGCCGACTACAAACTGGTGCACCACGCCAAGAATGGCCGCTCGGTGTACAGCTTCTGCATGTGCCCGGGCGGTACGGTGGTAGCGGCGACGTCCGAGCCGAACCGCGTCGTCACCAACGGCATGAGCCAGTATTCGCGCAATGAGCGCAACGCCAACTCTGGCATCGTCGTCGGCATTACCCCGGAAGTGGATTATCCGGGTGGCCCGCTGGCCGGTATCGAGTTGCAGGAACGCCTGGAATCCCACGCGTTCGTGCTCGGCGGCAGCAACTACGAGGCCCCGGCGCAACTGGTGGGCGATTTCATCGCCGGCAAGCCGTCTACGGCACTGGGCAGCGTCGAACCTTCCTACAAGCCTGGGGTATCCCTGGGTGATCTGGCCCTGGCCTTGCCGGACTTCGCCATCGAAGCCATCCGCGAAGCCTTGCCGGCGTTCGAGAAACAGATTCGCGGCTACTCGCTGCACGACGCCGTGCTGACCGGCATCGAAACCCGCACGTCATCGCCCCTGCGCATCACCCGCAACGAATCGCTGCAGAGCCTGAACGTCAAGGGTCTGTTCCCGGCGGGTGAAGGCGCCGGTTATGCGGGCGGGATCCTGTCGGCGGGAGTGGACGGGATTCGGATTGCCGAGGCGGTGGCGCGGGATATCCTTGGCCTCGAGGCCTGAGGGGACACTGCTGTTCACTCAAGGCAGCCACAGGCCCAAGTAAACAGCTTTACCCTGTGGGAGCGAGCTTGCTCGCTCCCACAGGGGATCTCAGGGTTTTCAAGATTCAGATATTGGCCCGCAACACACTCTCCGGCAGTGCCGCGCCCCGCTCCACACTCGCCGCCACGATGTCCATCAGCCCGCTCAACTCATAGCCTTGGGCCTTGAGCCATGCCGGGTCGTAATAGGTGGTGGCGTAGCGCTCGCCGCCGTCACACAAGATCGCCACGATCGACCCCGACTCCCCCGCATCCGCCATCTGCCGGGCCGCCATGAGTGCACCGATCAGGTTGGTGCCGCTGGACCCGCCGACCCGTCGTCCCAGACGCTCGGCCAGGTAATGCATGGCTGCCAGCGACAAGGCGTCCGGCACCTTGACCATCGCATCGATGACGTTCGGCAGGAACGACGCTTCGACTCGCGGCCGGCCGATACCCTCGATGCGTGAACCGCAATCCAGGCGCAGGCTGGCGTCGCCACTGCGGTAGTAATCGAAGAACACCGAACGCTCGGCGTCGGCACACAGCACGCGGGTGCCATGCTGGCGGTAACGGACATAACGTCCCAGGGTGGCCGTGGTGCCGCCCGTGCCGGGGCTGGAGATCAGCCAAGTGGGTTCCGGATGCCGCTCGAAGCGCATCTGCTGGAAGATCGATTCGGCAATGTTGTTATTGGCCCGCCAGTCCGTGGCCCGCTCGGCATAGGTGAATTGGTCGATGAAATGCCCGTCATGCTCGCGGGCCAGGCGCTCGGATTCGGCGTAGATCTGCGTAGGATCATCCACCAGGTGACTCTGGCCGCCATAGAAAGCGATCTGTGCGATTTTTTCCCTGGAGGTGGTCGCCGGCATCACCGCAATGAACGGCAGGCCCAGTAACCTGGCGAAGTAAGCCTCGGAAATCGCCGTCGAGCCGCTGGAGGCCTCGATCACCGGCGCACCGGGCTTGAGCCAGCCATTACACAATGCGTAGAGAAACAGCGAGCGGGCCAACCGATGCTTGAGGCTGCCGGTGGGATGACTGGACTCATCCTTGAAGTACAGCTCGATGCCCGGCAGGCCAGGCAGCGGCAGCGGAATCAGGTGGGTATCGGCGCTGCGCTGGAAGTCTGCCTCGATGATGCGGATCGCTTCACGGACCCACTGGCGGTGGTCGTTCATGGTGTGTTTGCTCACTGATCGTGTTCGGCGTGGGGAGATCACGCGGTCGTGCAGGCACGGCTGGAGTTCGGAAAAACCAGACGCCAGCTTAGGAAAAAACCGACATCACGCACAGGTACAGCTAAGGTCCAATATGGCCCGTAACTGCCAACTGCGTGGAGCAGGCCTTGTAACGACATATAACAAAAAAGAATATAACTTTTGTTTTAACAACTAACAGTACGGGTTAGGGTGTGCCATCTTTTTGATTCGATACATGGAGAGCGATCGTGGCTCTACGCAATTCTCTGACACGTTTTTTTCAACTGGAGGCTGCCAGCGGCCTGCTGCTGATCGCCGCCGCCGTACTGGCCCTGGTCATCAACAACTCACCGCTGTCCTGGTTGTATAACGGCCTGCTGGACACCCCGGTGGTCGCCCAGGTGGGCGCACTGAAGATCGCTAAGCCCCTGCTGCTATGGATCAACGACGGCCTGATGGCGTTGTTCTTCCTGCTCATCGGCCTCGAGGTCAAGCGTGAGGTTCTCGATGGGCAGTTATCCAAACCTTCGCAAATCGTCCTGCCGGGCGCGGCGGCGATTGGTGGCATGGTGGTGCCGGCGCTGATCTACTGGTTTCTCAACCGCGATAACCCGCCCGCCCTCGCCGGCTGGGCAATTCCGACGGCCACCGACATCGCATTCGCCCTCGGCGTGCTGGCCTTGCTCGGCAAGCGGGTGCCGGTGTCGCTCAAACTGTTCCTGATGACCCTGGCAATCATCGATGACCTGGGCGCCATTATCATCATCGCCATCTTCTATTCCGGCGCCCTGTCGACCTTGTCGCTCATGCTGGCAGCCGCCTGCATCGCCGCGCTGGTGGCGATGAACCGGATGGGCGTGGTCAAGCTCGGGCCCTACATGGTGGTGGGCCTGATCCTCTGGGTCTGCGTGCTCAAGAGCGGTGTCCATGCCACGCTGGCCGGGGTAACCCTGGCGTTCTGCATTCCGCTGCGCACGAAAAACGCCGAGACTTCGCCGCTGCTCACCTTGGAACATGCCCTGCATCCCTGGGTGGCCTATGGCATCCTGCCGCTGTTCGCCTTCGCCAACGCCGGCCTGTCCCTGAGCGGCGTCACCGTCGAGAGCTTCACCCATCACGTGCCGATGGGCATCGCCATCGGCCTGTTGCTGGGCAAGACCGTCGGCGTCTTCGGCCTGACCTGGCTGGCGGTGAAAATCGGCATCGCCAGCCTGCCCACCGGCGCCAATTGGGGCCAGGTACTGGGCGTGGCGATCCTGTGCGGGATTGGTTTCACCATGAGCCTGTTCGTCGGCTCCCTGGCGTTCGAACCGGGTGTGAGTGACTACGCTGGCATGGACCGGATGGGAATCCTCACCGGTTCGATCCTGGCGGCGCTGCTGGGTTATGCGGTGACGGCGGCGGCCAGTCGTAAGCAGCCCGCATTGCCTGGTTGATCCTTACTTCTGCGTTAGCGTCTTGAGAGCCATGAGAGGTTAAGGAATGGTGTGTATATCCGTTTCTGCGGTAACGGCCACTTATGGTTTCGCTTTTACAGCGACTCACTTTCGAAAAGCGCGAAAGTAAGCAAAGCGCTCCTGCCCCACCACTCGGCACCTCGCGTAGGCTCGGTGTGCCCTCACTCCGGCATTGCTCCGTGGGCCGCCGCGAAGGGCCATCCATGGCCCAGCGCGGCTACCTCGGCATCCATGCCGAGGTGCCCACTGCGCAATGCCTGCGTTCGGCCAGCGTGGTTTAACGGGGCGCCGAGATCAACGTCCACCGCGAGGCGGCCTAGTAGCCGACCTGGTTTTGGGTGAACGTGTTTCTCCTGTGGGCGAGCTTGCTCGCGATGAGGCCAGCAAGCCCAGCTTCCATGTGACTGAACCACCGCCATCGCGAGCAGGCTCGCTCCCACATTCAATCTTCAGCGGACACAAAATTCATATTCAACACAGACCTCCTGTGGGGGCGAGCTTGGTCGCAAAGAGGCCGGTACATCCACATAATCATCGACTGTGACGCCGCCTTCGCGAGCAAGCCCGCTCCAACAGAAGAAACGCGGTCCCACCAAGAACTAGGTCGGCTACTAGGCCGCCTCGCTTCGGCTTTTGATCTGGGGCGCCCCGTTAAACCACGCTGGCCGAACGCAGGTATTGCGCAGTGGGCATCCCGGCATGGATGCCGGGATAGCCGCGCTGGGCCATGGATGGCCCTTCGCGGCGGGCCCACGGAGCAATGCCGGAGTGAGGGCATGCCGAGCCTAGGCGAGGCACCGAGTGGTGGGGCAAGAGCGTTTTGGTTACTTTTGCGCTTTTCAAAAGTGACCCGCTGTAAGAGCGGAACCATAAGTAGCCGTTACACCAGCAACGGATATACACACAACTCTGGAATCCCTCCCGTAAATTAGTGCGTTACGCGACTCGTACCATCCACAGTGGCAATACGAACCCGCTCACCCACACGGAACACCTCGTTTTCCTGAACCTGCTGCACATAGGCACGCATGCTGCCGTCATCTTCACGAACGGTAATTTCCACACCCTGGGTTCGGGTCAGGCCTTCCTCAGTGGCGGAACCAATCAAGCCGCCCGCCACGGCGCCGATCACGGCGGCGACGATGCTGCCACGGCCACCACCGATGGCGCTGCCGCCCACACCACCGACCACGGCACCGGCCGCACCGCCGATAGGGGTCTTGGTGCCTTCGATCTTGACCGGGCGCAAGGCTTCGATCGTGCCCATGCGAATCGTCTGCACGCGACGCGCTTCGTCACGGGAGTAGGAATCACCGGTCAGGCTCGACTGACAACCAGTGAGCAACATCGCCATCGTGGAAAAGGAAGCAACCAGCAAAACAGACTTACGCATAGCATCAAACTCCAAAAGACAGGGATTCATTAAACTCCGCAGCTTGACGCCTGTCACGGCCTCGCCGGGATAAAATTGCTTTCATTCAGGTGGGATACAGGCGCGCCCGAAAAATTCACCAAACAGTAGCGTCAATTTCCGAAACCTGCGTCATCAACCCTGGAATTTTTCATGGATTATTTCATTATCGTCGCCACCACCGTGGCCGGTTTGTACTTCCACTGGTGGTTGTACGTGCGGATCAAACGCTGGGTGGATCGCGATCTGGCACTTTCGCTGGCGGGGCCCGATGGGCAGAAGAAAACCTACATGCTGCAACAATTGGCCCGCGCCCAGGCCCAAGGCATCAAGCGCCGTGACCTGCCGCAATGGCTCCAGACCGCCGCGGCAGGTTATCCCGACGCTAAGGCGCCAGACGCTCGCGAGTCCACTGCGCCCCTTGCAGGCGATAGTTGAGGCGATCATGCAGGCGGCTCGGCCGGCCCTGCCAGAACTCGATGCGTTCGGGCAGCAGGCGATAACCGCCCCAATGCTCGGGGCAGTGTGGCTGGCTGTCGCTGAAACGCTGCTCGGTGGCCTTGAGCAGGTCTTCAAGTTCGTCGCGCCCGGCAATCACCCGGCTCTGGGGTGAGGCCCAGGCGCCGAGACGGCTGCCCAGCGGGCGAACCTGGTAATAAGCGTCCGACTCTTGCGCCGTAACCTTGACCACTTTGCCTTCGATGCGTACCTGGCGTTCCAGGGCTGGCCAGAAAAACGTCATGGCCGCAAATGGATTAGCGGCCAATTGCTGGCCCTTGGCGCTGTCGTAGTTGGTGAAGAACGTGAAGCCCTGGGCATCCAAGCCCTTGAGCAGCAGGATCCGGCAGTGCGGACGTCCCTGCGCATCCACCGTGGCCAGGGTCATGGCATTGGCCTCCACCGGGGCCTGTTCGGTCTTTACCGCGTCGGCGAACCATTGGTGGAACAGTGCAAACGGCTCGGCCGGGGCTTGCGCCTCGGTCAAGCCTTCGCGGGTGTAGTCGCGGCGCATATCAGCCAGCGGTTGGGTCATGGCGCATTCCTTGAGTTAGCCCATCACTGCTTCGGGGTATCGGCGGCCGCGACTTTCTTGGTATCGGTAGCGGCTTTGGTCGGTTGAGGCTTCTTCGCTGGGGTAGCGGGCTTGGCCGCGACCTTCTTTGCAGGCGCCTTGACCGCAGCTTTTTTGGCCGGTGCTTTCTTGGTCGAGGATTTGGAGGTCGAGGCCACCGCTTTTTTTGCTGCGGGCGCAGGCGCCGGGGCAGCGGGCTTCACATCCTGGGCTGCAACCATCGTCACTGGGGCCGGAGCCGGCATGTTGTACTTGCTCAGCAGCGCAACCATGGTGTTGGCCGGCGTGACCAGCAACTCCACACGACGATTCAAGGCGCGGCCCTCAACGCTGTCGTTGGCCGCACGCGGTGCCACCGCCCCCATGCCGCGCAGCATCAGGCGATCACGTTGCAGGCCGCTGAGGCGGAAAATCGCCGCCACGGACTGGGCACGCTCCTGGCTGAGCTTGAGGTTGGCCGGTGCGGCCCCCGAGGTGTCGGCGTGACCAAGGATCAGTACGGCAGTCTTCGGGTCGGCTTCAAGGATCTTCGCCACGCGGGTGAACGGGCCGAGGGTCACGGGCAGCAACATGGCCGGACGGTCCGGGTTGAAAGAGCCGTCCACGGGCGCGGTGACCACCAGCACATTGTCGCGGCGCTCAAGCTCGAGCTTGCTGTCCTGGATCGCCGTGCGCAGCTTCGGCTCGTAGTCGTCGAGCCAGGCCTGGGTGACTTTCGGATCGGGCATCGGCACCGCCTTGGCGGTTTCCTGATCCTTGCCACCGAACGGCCACCACCACTTGCCGTTGCTTTCGGCTTCAGCCTTGGCAACAGCTGTCGGCGCCTTGGCCTCAGGCTTGGCTTGCGCTTCTGCCTTTGCTTCGACTTTTCTGGCGGCGTCTGCGGCGGTTTCCTCGGAAGAGAACGGCCACCACCAGTGGCTGGCGCCCTCGGCCTTGGCTTGCGGTGCGACAGCGGCAGGCTTCAGGGGCGCCGCTGGCGCCGTTTCCTTGGCCGCCACCTTGTCGGAGGAGCCGAACGGCCACCAGCCGCCGCTGCCCTCGGCATCATTTTGTGGGGTTTGTGCGCAACCAGTGATAGCGAAGCACAGCGCCAGAGCGAGGGTTTTATTCGATGACATTGGATATCCACAAAATGATCTAAATGAAAAAACAAGGCCATGTTTTGGCCGCATAAACAGACGCTTCGAAACTGAAAAGGACACGAGGTTCCTGTGTCCATGGCCTTCAATGGCGTTTTATAGACAAGTGGCAAGCACCCGCGCAAGATTTTGCGCGCGCGGGTCCATCAACACGTAAGGCCCCAGCGTGTTGGTCACGAAGCCGAACGCTACATCATGTTCGGGATCGGCAAACCCGATGGAACCCCCTGCCCCCGGATGACCGAACGCCCGTGGGCCAAGGCCGTAGGTCGCGTTCGGCACATCCGGCTGGTCGAGCATGCAACCCAGGCCGAAACGGGTCTGGGTCAACAACGTCTTATCCTCGCCAAAGCTGTGCTGGCGAGTCAGTTCGTCGAGCATTTCACCTTCCAGCAGGCTGCCGTCCAGCAGCCCCGCATAGAAGCCCGCCAGGCTGCGAGCATTGCCGTGGCCGTTGGCCGCCGGTTGCTGCATGCGCCGCCATTCCGGCTTGTTGGTGCTGGTCATGATCGACGGTGGGTTGGTAAAGGCACGGGTGGTCATGGCCGTGGGCTCACGCATCGTCACCTGCAGCAGGCGCTGGGCCGCCGCATCGCCGACGTTGCCTTTGCCACGGGCGATGTGGGCCACGCGATGGAACTCGTCGTCGGCCAGGCCAACGTGGAAATCCAGGCCCAACGGCTTGGCGACCCGGGCGACGATGGACTCCCCAGGGCCACGCCCATCGGCCCGGCGCAACAGCTCGCCCACCAGCCAGCCGTAAGTGATCGCGGCATAACCGTGGCCTTCGCCCGGCGTCCACCAAGGTGTTTCGGCAGCCAAGGCATCGACCATGGCTTGCCAGTCATAAAGCGCTTCGGGCGGCAGCAATTCATGCAGCGCCGGCAGCCCAGCCTGGTGGCAGAGCAGCTGGCGCAGAGTGATGGATTGCTTGCCGGCCGCAGCAAACTCTGGCCAATAGCGGGCTACCGGGGCGTCCAGCTGCAACTTGCCTTCGGCCACCAGTTGCAGGGCGGTGACGGCGGTGAACGTCTTGGTGCAGGAAAACAGGTTGGCGATGGTGTCGCTGTGCCAGGCTTCATGGCCATCCTTGTCGGCGGTACCGGCCCACAGGTCGATCACCGTGCGGCCACCCACCTGGATGCACAACGCGGCACCGCGCTCCTGGGGATCATCGAACAGCGCCGCGAACGCTTCACGCACCGCCTCGAACTGAAGCTCATAATGGCCTTGAATCTGCACCCGCAACTCCCTTGAAACAAAGACTTTTCAGAGTGGCTGGCATTGTTTCAGGCATTAGGTCATTTGGGAACCGCCACAGGACGGCTGGCTGGACACTGTCCTTGTGGCGAGGGGATTTATCCCCGATGGGTTGCGAAGCAGCCCCCCGAACAGCCAACTCTTTATATCCTGGCACTCCGAGTCGCCTGGCTTCAGGGCCGCTTCGCGCCCCAGCGGGGATAAATCCCCTCGCCACAAATAGCTCCCTGACCAGAAACATGGCGGGGGATCAGGAAATCTCCCGCCGAAACGGCGGCAATGCATTGAGGATCGCCTTGCCATAGCGCTGGGTGACCAGCCGTCGGTCAAGCAAGGTGATGGTGCCGCGGTCTTCTTCGGTACGTAGCAAGCGGCCACACGCCTGGACCAGTTTCAGCGAAGCGTCCGGCACGGAGATTTCCATGAACGGGTTGCCACCGCGGGCCTCGATCCACTCGGCCAACGCCGCCTCCACCGGGTCGTCGGGAACCGAGAAAGGGATCTTGGCAATCACCACGTGCTCGCAATAGGCACCAGGCAAGTCCACACCTTCGGCGAAGCTCGCCAGGCCGAACAGCACGCTGGAGTCCCCACCATCGACCCGCGCCTTGTGCTTGTTCAGTGTTTCCTGCTTTGACAGGTTGCCCTGGATGAACACTTGCTTGCGCCAGTCACGGTCAAGGCCATCGAACACGTCCTGCATCTGCTTGCGCGAGGAAAACAGCACCAGGGTGCCCCGTGAGCCTTCCACCAACTCTGGCAGGTCGCGGATGATCGCCGCAGTGTGGGCGGCGGCATCCCGTGGGTCGGCCTTGAGGTCGGGCACCCGCAGCACGCCGGCGTCGGCGTGATGGAAGGGGCTCGGGACCACGGCGGTCACGGCCTTCTTCGGCAGGCCGGCGCGCATGCGGAAGCGGTCGAACGTGCCCAGGGCCGTCAGCGTGGCGGACGTCACCAGCGCGCCATAGGCCACGTTCCACAGGTTGCGCCGCAGCATTTCCGCGGCCAGGATCGGGCTGGCATTGACCTCGATGTCGAACAGCGAACCGCTTTCGGCCAGGGTCAGCCAGCGCGCCATCGGCGGGTTGTCTTCCGGGTCCTCGACAGTAAATGCCGTCCACAGCTCCCAGTTACCCTGGGAACGGGACAACAGGCTGCCGAACAGCGGGTACCACTCCTCGGCCTGGTTGCTGGCGATACCGATGTTCACCTCGCCGTCCATGCCTTCCTTGAGCAGGTCGGTCAGGCGCGTGAACAGGTCGGTCAGGCGTGCGAAGCCTTTCTTGAGCTCGATGCCCATTTCCCGCATGTGTTCAGGAATCACTCCGCCAACGAAGCGATGGCGTGGCCGCTCGCGGCCCTCGACGTCTTCGCCAGGCTTGAAATCGGCCACTTGCTCGCACGCGGTGAACATGAACTGCTGGTTCGTCTTGATTTCCCGCGCCAACTCCGGCACCTGCTCGATGAACTTGCCCAGGTCACCCGGCAACGGATGCTGGGCCAGCAGCTTGGTGAGGTTCTTGGCGGTGGTTTCCAGCCAGTCGGCGGTGGAGCGCAGCCGGGTGTAATGGGCGAAATGGCCGATGGCCTTGTCCGGCAGGTGATGGCCTTCGTCGAACACGTAGATCGTGTCGCGTGGGTCCGGCAGCACCGCACCGCCGCCCAGGGCCAGGTCGGCCAGGACCATGTCGTGGTTGGTGACGATGACGTCGACCTTGCCCATGCCTTCGCGAGCCTTGTAGAAGGCGCACTGGCCGAAGTTCGGACAATGTCGGTTGGTGCACTGGCTATGGTCAGTGGTCAGACGGGACCAGTCGGCGTCTTCCAGGGCCGTGGACCAGCTGTCGCGGTCGCCGTCCCATTTATTGCCCGCCAGCTTCTCGATCATGCTGGTGAACAGCTTCTGGCTGGCTTCATCCACCTCGATCTTGAAGCCCTCTTCTTCGAACAGCTGGGCCGTGGCCGTCTGTGCCTGGCCTTCCTGGAGCAACATGTCGAGCTTGGACAGGCACATGTAGCGCCCACGGCCCTTGGCCAGCGCGAACGTGAAGTTCAGCCCACTGTTGCGCATCAGGTCGGGCAGGTCCTTGTAGACGATCTGTTCCTGCAGGGCGACGGTGGCCGTGGCGATCACCAGGCGCTTGCCGGCGGCCTTGGCGGTGGGAATCGCCGCCAGGCTGTAGGCCACGGTCTTGCCGGTACCGGTGCCGGCCTCCACCGCCACCACGGCAGGCTCGCCGCTGCGCCGGCCTTCGTCGTCGGTGTCGATGTCGCCCAGGACTTTTGCCACTTCGGCAATCATCAGGCGCTGGCCATATCGCGGCTTGAGGCTCTTGGCTTCGAGAAAACGCGAATAGGCGCCCTGGATCGTGGTTTTGAGTTCGGTGCTGATCATGAATGGTCGGGCGCTAAAAACGCTGGATAAATTTTCAGTGGTTCGGATCGGCGGCTATCATACCCCGCTAATGAATCCTGCGCAGAACGGAGTAACCTAATGACACCCTTTGCCCTCGTCTACACCCTGCATTTACTCGCGGCCCTGGTCTGGGTCGGCGGCATGTTCTTCGCCTGGATGATCCTGCGTCCCGCCGCAATGACGGCGCTTGAGGGCCCTGCCCGGCTCAAGTTGTGGGTAGAAGTGTTTCAGCGTTTTTTCGTCTGGGTCTGGGTCGCCGTCGTACTTTTGCCGATCAGCGGCGTAGGCCTGATCCATCTGCGCTTCGCCGGTTTCGAAACCGCGCCGCGTTATGTGCAGGTGATGATGGGGTTGTATGTGGTGATGACGGCGCTGTTTATCCGTATCCAGGGCTTGCAACTGCCCGCATTGCGTAACGCCGTGACGGCGCAGGACTGGCCGACGGGTGCGGCGGTGCTGGGGAAGATCCGGCGGTTGGTGGGAATCAATCTGTTGATCGGGTTGCTGGTGGTGGCGATTGGTGCGGCGCGACCAATGTTCTGACGCTCCCTGTAGGAGCTGTCGAGTGCAACGAGGCTGCGATCTTTCCCCAGACAGTTGAATCGTGAGCAAACGCCTCACAGATCAAGATCAAAAAAGATCGCAGCCTTCGGCAGCTCCTACAGGGTATTCGAGTTCAACGCTTCAAAACCGCTGCACCGTCACCGTCCCCGCAGCTCCCGCAGGCCCTGGTTGGCCATCGGCGCCAGGACGGCCGCTTTTGCCGCCATCGGCGGTATAGACCAGGCACCCCTTGGCCTTGCCTCCCGCCCCGGGTTTGCCGCCGTGTCCCGCCGCGCCACCGGCCCCGCCGTCCACCGTCACCTTGATCTGCTCGGCCGGGTAGGCCAGGGGCAGCTCGAGGCGTACCTGCGCGCCAGCGGCTCCCGGCTGGCCATCACTGCCGTTGCTGCCGTCAGCACCGCGACCGGCCGACCCCCAAGTGCAACCCGGCGCCTGGCCATTGGCACCGTCAAGACCGACGAAACCCGGTGCACCGGTGCCGCCACGGGCGTCCACCGACAACAACGGCGCATTCAACACCTTGAAACGCAGGCTGAGATCACGCCCCGGCCGCGCAGCCTTGGTGTAGGTCCCCGGTGCGCCGCGGGAAGTGATCTGGCTGCCCTCGGCCAATTCAGCCTGGGCCACTTTCATTTCCAGTACCTGCTGCGCCGGCACGATGGCGATCCGCGCCTCACGCCCCAGGTGCAACTGGTCGATGGTCAATTCAGTGACATTGGAAGGCACCAGCAGCGTGCCGTAATCGGCCACGTCCAGCCGCTCCAGAGTCAGGGTGCTGGTGGTATTGGGCAGGCGCATCAACGAATGGCCTTCGACCTGGAGCACCTGGGCCGAAGCCCATGGGCAGACGAGTGCGGCAAGCAGACACAATTTACGCATGGGAAGCCTCTGGCGCGGTCGGGAGGGTTTGCAGGTGGAAGATGCCGAACAGCAGCACTCTGAGGCGATCGCGGCCAGGCGCGGGGCGGCCACGGAAACTGGCCCGGAACAACAACAGTTCCAGCAGATGGAGTACCAGCAAAAACACACCGGCGACATTGACCAGCAGATGCAGCGGATGGACGAACGGCACCACCAGATTGACCAGCACCACCAGCCAGAACAGCAGGGTCAGCAAGCGCCCCAGCCCCCAAAACACCTTCATACGCCCCCCTGATCGAGCATTATTCTTTGCCCGCACAGTAACGGCTTGCGCGCAGGATAAGCCAGAGGGTCCGGTAAATTTAATCTAACCCGGGGCCCTGGCCCACCGGATCGTCCTCCCGACGACCCGGCAGCCCTGGGCCGCGCCTCAGCGTTGGATATGCAATTCAACCCGACGGTTCTGCGCCCGCCCTTCATCGGTCTCATTGTCGGCCACCGGCTCGCTTTCACCCTTGCCTTCGCTGGTGAGTTTGCCGGGGGCCAGCCCCTGGGCCAGCAAATACTCCACGACGCTGCTGGCCCGACGTTCGGACAGCCCTTGGTTATAGGCATCAGTGCCGACACTGTCGGTGTGACCCACGACCCGGATGCTGGCGACATTGGCATGGCTGAGTTTGCCCATCAGCCCATCGAGTTGGCTTCGAGCGTCTGCGGTGAGATCGGATTTGTCGAAATCGAACAGCACCTTGCCCGCGTCGTTGAGGGTGATGACCTCGCTGGCCGGTGCTTGCGGTTCGACCGGCGGCGCACTGGCCGGGTATTGCGGCACCGGGCAACCGTGATGCTCGACCGGCGTATTGGCCGGTGTATCGGGACAACGGTCGCGGCGGTCGAACACACCGTCGTCGTCTTCATCGCCATCCTGGGCGTAGCAGATCAAGCCACCGCCCAGCAGCCCCAATGCGCCGCCGCCAGCGGCCCAACCGCTGCTTTCAATGGCCCCCAACCCGCCGCCGACGAGGCCGCCGATCAGGCTACAGATTGGCCAGGTGCGTTGATTGAGGGGGGCGCTGCCGTCGCTGTGAGTGGCGCAGCCGGACAACAGACTGCTTGCCAGCAGTACCGGTAAGGCGGCCCTGATTAGAACGTTCATGGTGAAGGCTCCTGTGTCACCGGCCCATACCGGTCACACAGGAGTAAAGACCCGCATCCGCAACTCGACAAGCCACGGATGACAAGGGTTTCAGCGGTTTATCTTGATTTCCGTGCGGCGGTTCATCGCACGGCCATCGGCAGTCTTGTTATCGGCCACCGGCTGGCTCTCGCCGGCACCGGACACCGAGACAAAACTGGCCTGCGGCACGCCGTTTTCGACCAGGTATTTCACCACCGAATTGGCCCTTCTCTCCGATAGTTTCTGGTTGTAGGCATCGCTGCCGACGCTGTCGGTGTGGCCGGTGACCCGTAGTTGCGCGGTGGACGTTTCCTGTTTCAGCCGGGTGGCGACCGTGCTCAGGACATCTTTGTCGGCCGGGGTCAGCGTGGCTTTGTTGAATTCAAAGTGCACATCGCGGATCACGATGGTTTCTTCCTTGACCACCACGGCTTCTTCAACAACCACCGGCGCCGGAGCTGGCGGCGGGCAGCCATCGGCATCGACCTGCACGCCCTTCGGTGTGCCCGGGCACTTGTCGCGGCTGTCCGGCACGCCATCACCGTCTTCGTCGCCATCGCCGTGCACCCAGCAATAAGCTGCCGCCATGCCGCCAACGTACAGCGCTCCGCCGCCAGCCCAGGAAGTGCTTTCTATGGCACCTAATCCCGCACCGATCGCACCGCCGACGGCCGCACAGGTCGGCCAGTCGGTTTTCTGCAAACCTGCACAACCAGTCAACACACTGGTTAGCAGAACCAGGGGTAACGCTGTCCGAACTATGCTCATCGGGTTTCTCCTTGAGGGATCGGCTTTGCGCCGATTCAGGGGAGTAAAGACCCGTCTTCGAGTCTGCGCCAGCTTGAGCAATCGCGGGTTTTCGCCCCGTGTTTGCGAAGATTCCACACGTTCAGGGACAAACCGCTCTAGGCCATGCTGTCCGGGCAGGCTATCGTGATGGTTCTGACTGAGGAACTTCGATGACCGTTGCCATTTCTTCGCGTACGCCCCAGCAAGCCCTGGCGGCCGTGCTTGACCGTTACGCCCCGCAAAAACTGCTGCTGATCGGTGCCAGCGGCTTTCCCGCACTCGAAGCATTCCAGCAGGCCCATCCCGACACCGAAGTGGTCCACGCCGGCCCCGGCGCGCTGCCGGCGGACGTGGCGGCGCGACGTTTTGACCTGGCCCTGGCGCTCGATTGCCTGGAGCATTTGCCCAAGCGCGAGGGTCTGAACCTGTTGGGCGGCATTCGCAATCTCAACGCCAGCCGCATCGCCGTACTCGCCGACCTCAACGCCTGCGGCTGGCAAGAGACGGACTTTTTTTCCCTGGCCTTGCAAGCCAGCGAGCGATTCCAGCGTGAAGATCAGGTGCTGACCCTGTTCACCTACGATCTGCTTGAATACAAACAGGTCCCCGACTGGCTCAACTCACGTTTCTGGGCCAACCCGGAAAACTTTGGAAAATATTGGTGGTAATTGTGAACACAAGCTCGCACTCGCCCATTTGCCCCTGTGGCAGTGGCAACTCGCTGGAGGCCTGCTGCGGCCACTACCACGACGGTCACCCGGCGCCCTGCGCCGAAGCCTTGATGCGCTCGCGCTATAGCGCCTATGTGCTGGGCCTGGTGGATTACCTGGTCGCCACTACCCTGCCCGCCCAGCAGCAAGGCCTCGATCGCCAGTCCATCGGCGAGTGGAGCGCCAACAGCACCTGGTTGGGGCTGGACGTGGAAAGCAGCGAAGTGTTCGGCGGTCAACCGGAACACGCTTTCGTCACGTTCACGGCACGCTGGCACGACGGCCAGGGCGAACACAGCCACCGTGAACAGTCCTCGTTCGTGCAGAACGACGGACGCTGGTACTTCATCGATCCGACCGTACCGGTCAAGATCGGACGCAACGACAGCTGTCCGTGCGGCAGCGGGCACAAATTCAAGAAGTGCTGCGCCGGCTACTTCAATCGCTGAATTTAGGAAACGTCCGACGCTCGTCCATCGGCCCATAGGGCTAGACTGGGGATAAACCAGAGGCACGGACATGACCCCTCCATCATTCTTGCTGCGCATCACCTGCCTGCTGCTGTTCGTTGGATTCAGCGGCTGTGCATCCTGGCGAGGTGAAGAAGCTCCGGAACCACAGGTGCATCTGGTCAAAGTCGAGGTGGTGCGGGCCCGGCTGCTGGAACAGAAGTTCATGCTGCACTTTCGCGTCGACAACCCCGGCGACAGCGACCTCACCGTTCGCGGCCTGACCTACCGCATCCACCTGGGCGACCTGTTGCTGACCGAAGGCGAGCATGAGCACTGGTTCACCGTGCGTCCCAAGCACAGCGCCTACTTCAAGGTGCCGGTGCGCACCAACCTGTGGCCACAGGTGCGGGAAGTGGTGAAGCTGCTGGAGAAACCCCGGGAACAGATCCCCTATCGTCTGGAAGGTGAGCTGGAAACCGGATTATTCATCGCCCACTACGTGCACCTTGAGCGCAATGGCGTGATAATCGCCGCCGATTTAATTGCGGAGTAACCCCGATGACCCAGCAACCCCACGTCCACGGCCCTGATTGCAACCACGATCACGACCATGACCACGGCCACGTCCACGGCCCGAACTGCGGCCACGCCCACCAGGAACCGGTGCGCAACGCCCTGAAGGATGTCGGTCGCAACGACCCTTGCCCGTGCGGCAATGGCAAGAAATTCAAGAAGTGCCACGGGGCTTGAGAGGCTGGGCGGACAAGCTTTTCGCCTATTAGACCGTCATCGCGAGCAAGCTCGCTCCCACAGGGAAATTGCGCAGAACCCGTGTGGGAGCGAGCTTGCTCGCGATGAGGCAGCGCTTCAGTACCGATCTATCAGCCCGCCTGCAGAATCCGCTTCACACCCACCACCGTCGCATACTCACCGTGCAAGTTTCCCAGGGACATGGCATGCACTTCGGCTGCCGAACGGGCGTTGCCGAAGTAATCGCTCTTGTCGAAGGTGAAGCAGGCATCCTCGGCCACCCAGGTGTCGAATCCCAGATTGCCGGCCGTACGCGCCGTGGACTCCACCGAGTTGTGCGTCGCCACACCGACAATCACCAGTTGCCTGATTCCGGCTTTGCGCAGGTCTTGCTCCAGATGGGTGCCACTGAACGCATCCGGCACCTGCTTTTGCACCAACCATTCCCCTGCCTTCGGCTCGAACCGTGGCTGGACCTCCACCCCCGACTGCCCCGGCCAGAACACCGAGTCCGGCGAGCGGGACAGGTGGTGGACGTGAATCACCGGGCGCGCCGTGTGTCGCCAGAAAGCCAGCAGTTCCAGCATGCGCAGCTCTGCCTCGGGGTTGTTGCGAGGGCCGAGCCTGGGGTGAAGGATGCCTTTTTGTTGATCGATGAGAATCAGCGCCGCGTCGTTCTGTAGCTCCATGCCGGTTTCTCTTGCTTGGTCTTTGTATGTTGCACACTTGAGCATCACCCCTTCCAACAGGCAAGCCTTCGAGCAAAAGCGATGACCCGGTCCCGGGCTTTCATCGCCAAATCAACAAATAACCCTCGCCCCCGCTTGCGCGGCCCCCGCCTGCTCACTAACGTAGCGCCTTTATTGGTGCCACCCCCTCCCGCAGGAGCTTTGCCATGGCCTCGCCAGCCTCTATTTCCTTTATCCCCCGGCTCGGTGTTGCCGCCGCGGTGGCCAGTGTGCTCGGTTTGAGCGGATGCCAGACCTGGAATGCCCAGGACACGGTCCCGCCCACGTCCGGGGTGCAGCCGCTCAAGGGGCTGGCGCAGAACGTCTCGGTCCGCCGCAACGCCACGGGCATGCCGCTGATCGAAAGCAACAGCTTCCATGACGCCTTGTTCACCCTCGGCTACGTCCACGCCAGCGACCGCATTACCCAGATGGTGACCCTGCGCCTGCTGGCCCAAGGACGGTTGGCAGAGATGTCCGGCGCCGAACGGCTGGAGGTCGACCGCTACATGCGCGCCGTCAACCTGAAGAAAAACGCCGACGAGCTGTACAAGGCGTCTTCACCAAGGCTCAAGCGTTTCTTCGAAGTCTATGCCCGTGGCGTCAACGCCTATCTGTTCCGCTACCGCGACAAGTTGCCGTCGGACCTGGCCGCCACCGGTTACAAACCTGAATACTGGAAACCGGAAGATTCGGCGCTGATGTTCTGCCTGCTGAATTTCAGCCAGTCAGCCAACCTGCCGGAAGAAATCGCCAACCTGGTGCTGGCCCAGACCGTCACCAACGACAAACTCGCCTGGCTGAGCCCGTCCTATCCGGACGAACAACTGCCTGTGGCCGAGGCCGACAAGCTCCAGGGCCTGCGCCTCAATGGCCAGATCCCGGGCTTGAACGAAATCAACAAGGCCACCCACCAATTGGCCGGGCTGAATCTGCTGGGTGCCGCATCTGCAAGCAACTGGGCCATCGCGCCACAACGCAGCCGCAGCGGCAAGAGCCTGTTGGCCAGCGACAGCCACGGGCCGCTGGGCATGCCGGGGCTGTGGAGCCCGGTACAGATCCGTGCGCCCAAATACCAGGCGGCCGGGGTTTCCGTGGCGGGCATCCCGATGATCCTGGCCGGGTTCAACGGCAAGGTGGCCTGGAGCATGACCAGCGTACTGGGGGACAACCAGGACCTGTTCCTGGAAAAAATCCGCCGCCAGGGCAATGGCCTGTCCTATGAGGTCAACGGCAAATGGCAACCGATGATCGTGCGCAACGAAACCTACTTCATCAAAGGCCAGCGGCCGATTCGTGAAGCGGTGTTCGAAACCCGCCACGGCCCGTTGCTCAACAGCGCCCAAGGCCTCGCCATGGCCAACGGCTTTGGCCTGGCCTTGCAGACACCGAGCTTCAGCGACGACAAGACCCTGGACGCCTTCTTCGATCTGTCCCGGGCGCAGAACGTCGAGAAAGCGTCCGACGCCAGCCGGGAAATCCGCGCCATGGCCGTGAACCTGGTCTTTGCCGACGCCAGCCATATCGGCTGGCAAGTCACCGGTCGCTACCCGAACCGCCGTGAAGGCGAGGGTCTGTTGCCGTCGCCGGGCTGGGACGGTCGCTACGATTGGGACGGTTACGCCGACCCGATGCTGCACCCCTACGACCAAGACCCGGCCCAAGGCTGGCTCGGCACGGCCAACCAACGGGTCATTCCCCATGGCTACGGCATGCAACTGTCCAACTCCTGGGCTTCGCCGGAGCGTGGCGAACGCATGGCCGAACTGGCCGGCGCAGGCAAGCACGACACCCGCAGCCTGACCGCCATGCAATACGACCAGAGCACGACGTTCGCGGCCAAGCTCAAGCAAGTCTTCGAAGCGCCGGGCATGGCCCAGCCGCTCAAACAGGCCATCGAAGCCCTGCCAGTGGCTGACCGGGCCAAGGCTCGCGAGGCCTATACCCGCTTGATGGCATTCGATGGCCGGCTCAGCCCGACCTCCGCCGACGCGGCGATCTATGAGCTGTTCCTGCAGGAAAGCATGAAGCAGATTTTCCTCGACGAGCTGGGCCCGGACAGCAGCCCGGCTTGGCAGGCACTGGTCGCCAACGGCCAATTGTCCTACTCGGCCCAGGCCGATCATCTGCTGGGGCGTGAAGACAGCCCGTTCTGGGACGATGTGCGCACCCCTCAGAAAGAAGACAAGGCCGTTATCCTCGCCCGCAGCCTGGCCGCCACCATCAACGCCGGTGACAGCCAGTTGGGCGGCGACCACAAGGCCTGGCAATGGGGCCAATTGCATCGCTACGCCTGGAAGAACAGCAACGGCCAGATCGTACGCGGCCCGCTGCCGGCCGGTGGCGACGCCACCACGCTCAACACGGCGGCGTTCGCCTGGGGCCAGGACTTCACCACCACCCTGGCGCCGGCCATGCGCTTTATCGTTGACTTCGGCCAGCCCGAACCATTAATGATCCAGGACGGCGCCGGCCAGTCCGGCAACCCGGTCAGCCCGCACTATGCCAATGGCATCGATCCGTGGATCAAGGGGCAGTTCCAGAGCCTGCCGTTGCAATCGCAAAACTTCGATCGGGCGTACGGCAAGACGCGGTTGACCCTGGTGCCTGGCAAATAGACTGCCCTGTGGCGAGGGGATTTATCCCCGTTGGGCTGCGCAGCAGCCCTGAAACCAGGCAACTAGGTGTGTCAGGCAAATCGAGTTGGCTGCTTTGGGGCTGCTCCGCAGCCCAACGGGGATAAATCCCCTCGCCACATTTGTCCATTCAGCCACCTGATCCTGCGCCATCAAAACCCGATAGAACTTCCCCCTCGCCTGCGCCTCTACCTGACAAGCCCATCGCTCCGGTGACCGCATGGATCTTGTCATTGCCCGCCCCGAAGGCTTGTACTGCCCGCCCGGGGATTTCTACATCGACCCATGGAGGGCGGTGGAACGCTCGGTCATCACCCACGCCCACGGCGACCATGCCCGCAGTGGCAACCAACACTACCTGGCAGCGGCACCCGGCGAAGGCATCCTGCGATCACGCCTGGGCCAGGACATCCACCTGCAAACGCTGCCCTACGGCGAACGCCTGTCGCACCATGGCGTGACCTTGAGCTTTCACCCCGCCGGCCATGTGCTGGGCTCGGCCCAGGTACGGCTGGAATATCAAGGCGAGGTCTGGGTGGCGTCGGGGGATTACAAAGTCGAGCCTGACGGCACCTGCACCCCGTTCGAGCCAGTGAAATGCCATACCTTTATCACCGAATCCACCTTCGGCCTGCCGATCTACCGTTGGCAACCCCAGGTGCAGATTTTCGACGAGATCAACCAGTGGTGGCGCGGGAATATCGCCGTCGGCCGGGCCAGCGTGTTGTTCTGCTATTCCTTCGGCAAGGCCCAGCGGATTCTCCACGGCATCGATGAAAGCCTCGGCCCGATCCTGGCCCATGGGGCGGTGGAGCCGCTGAACCGGGTCTACCGCGAGGCCGGGGTTCATCTGCCGCCAACGATCTATGCCGGCGATATCAAGAAGAACGACCCGATCATGGGCCAGGCCCTGGTCATCGCCCCGCCCTCTGCCGGAGGCAGCAGTTGGATGCGCCGCTTCGGCGACTACAGCGACGCCTTCGCCAGCGGCTGGATGCGCCTGCGTGGTACGCGTCGGCGGCGCGGCGTGGACCGGGGGTTCGTGCTGTCCGACCACGCCGACTGGCCTGGTCTGCTCTGGGCCATCGAACAGACCGGCGCCGAACGGGTGATGGTCACCCATGGATCAGTCGCCGTCCTGGTGCGCCACTTGTGCGAGCAAGGCCTCGATGCCCAGGGGTTCACTACCGAATACGGCGACGACGAAGAAGACCTCGCTACGGCCACCGACAGCGGTGAGGAGGCGCCATGAAAGCCTTCGCCGAGTTGTACGCCGAACTGGACGCCACCACCTCCAGCAATGCCAAGCTCACCGCCATGCAGGACTATTTCAGCAAAGCCCCGCCCCAGGACGCGGCGTGGGCCGTGTATTTCCTTTCCGGCGGGCGTCCACGGCAACTGGTGCCGGTAAAAATCCTGCGGGAGTTGGCGGTCCGGGTATCCGGGTTGTCGCTCTGGCTGTTCGAAGAAAGTTATCAGGCCGTGGGCGACCTGGCCGAAACCATTTCGCTGGTATTACCCGAGTCGCCCCACCGCTCCGATGAAGGCCTGGCGTTGTGGATCGAAGAGAAACTGCTGCCGTTGCGTGGTGAGTCGCCCGACGTCCTGGCTGAACGACTTCCGGCGCTGTGGGCGCAGCTCGACCGGCCGAGCCTGATGCTTTGCATCAAACTCATCACCGGCAGTTTCCGGGTGGGTGTATCCAAACTCCTGGTGACCCGGGCCCTGGCGGCCATGGCCGGACTGGACAGCAAACGGGTGGCCCAGCGCCTGGTGGGCTACACCGACCTGTCCCATCGTCCCACGGCCGCCAGCTACCTCAAACTGATCGCAGCGGAGTCCGACGATGAACATGCCCAGCGCGGCGGCCAGCCTTATCCGTTTTTCCTGGCCCATGGGTTGTCAGCGCCAGTGGAGCAATTCGACGCGCTGCTGGGGCCGGCCAGCGACTGGCAGGTGGAATGGAAATGGGACGGCATCCGATCCCAGGTGATCAAGCGCGACGGCCATTTGTGGGTCTGGTCGCGAGGCGAGGACTTGGTCACTGAACGATTTCCGGAATTGCATTCGCTGGCCCAGGCGTTGCCTGACGGCACGGTGATCGACGGTGAAATTGTGGTCTGGAAAGCCCCCCCGTCGGTTACCGAAGACGCCTTCGACCCGGACGCACCGTTGCAGCCGGCGGTGCAACCCTTCGCCCTGTTGCAACAGCGCATCGGTCGCAAGTCCCTGGGCAAGAAAATCCTCGACGACGCCCCCGTCGCGGTGATGGCCTACGACCTGTTGGAATGGCAAGGCGAGGATTGGCGCAGCCGCCCCCAGGCCGAGCGCCGCGAACAATTGGAAGCACTGATCGGCCGCATCCACAGCCCGGTGCTGTTGCCCTCGCCGATCATAACCGGGCAGGACTGGCTGGACCTCGCCCGGCAGCGCGAAGCGTCTCGCAGCCTCGGTGTCGAGGGCATGATGCTCAAGGCCCGCAACGCGCTGTACGGCGTCGGTCGCACCAAGGACATGGGCGTGTGGTGGAAATGGAAGATCGACCCGTTCAGCGTCGACGCGGTGCTGATCTACGCCCAGCGCGGCCATGGCCGGCGCGCCAGCCTCTACAGCGACTATACCTTCGCCGTGTGGGACAGCCCGCCAGACACTCGCGAGCGCACCCTGGTGCCATTCGCCAAGGCCTATTCGGGGCTGACCGATGCAGAAATGCGCCAGGTCGACAGTATCGTGCGCAAGACCACCGTTGAGAAGTTCGGCCCGGTGAGCAGCGTCACCCCCACCCTGGTGTTCGAACTGGGCTTCGAAGGCATCGCCCTGTCCAAGCGCCACAAGAGCGGGATCGCCGTGCGGTTTCCACGGATGCTGCGCTGGCGCCAGGACAAGGGCGTCGATGAAGCCGACACGTTGGCGACGCTGCAGGATCTGCTGAAATAAAATCCTCCTGCCGGTTCCGGAGTTAGTCAACGAAAGGCTGACCACCCTTGTGGCGAGGGGATTTATCCCCGCTGGGCTGCGCAGCAGCCCCTCCAACCTATAGCCCGGTCTATCAGACTGATCAGATATACCCCTTGGGGACTGCTGCGCAGTCCAACGGGGATAAATCCCCTCGCCACAGGGACAAGTTCCCCCACGGATTATCCTCCCAAGCAGTATATTCCCGGCAACGCGCGCTCCATCCCGGTGCGCTTTTTGATGTACGCTCATCCTCGCGCACCATTGCGTTCCGTCTCCTGCCGCCCGTGCTTTTAAAACACTTGTTCGGCACTATGGTTCGGAAATTGCTACCTTTATGCCGTCATACCGTTCAGACCTTCACCGGTAACAATCTTATGCGCCACAAGCGCTCAAATTGGTTTTAGGGACTCAATAATGAAAAAAGCACTGCTGACCCTTTCTGCACTGGCGTTGTGCATGGCCGCTGGCGTCGCCACAGCCAAGGAATACAAGGAACTGCGTTTTGGTGTCGACCCTTCCTACGCCCCGTTCGAGTCCAAGGCCGCCGACGGCAGCCTGGTCGGTTTCGACATCGACCTGGGCAATGCGATCTGCGCAGAGCTGAAGGTCAAATGCAAATGGGTCGAAAGCGATTTCGACGGCATGATCCCGGGCCTGAAGGCCAATAAATTCGACGGCGTGATCTCCTCCATGACCGTGACCCCGGCCCGCGAAAAAGCCATCGACTTCTCCAGCGAGCTGTTCTCCGGCCCAACGGCCTATGTCTTCAAGAAAGGCTCGGGCCTGAGCGAAGACGTTGCCTCGCTCAAAGGCAAGACCGTCGGCTACGAGCAAGGCACCATCCAGGAAGCCTACGCCAAGGCCGTGCTGGACAAGGCCGGCGTCAAGACCCAGGCCTACCAGAACCAGGACCAGGTCTACGCCGACCTGACCTCCGGCCGCCTCGACGCGGCGATCCAGGACATGCTCCAGGCGGAGCTGGGCTTCCTGAAATCGCCAAAAGGCGAAGGTTATGAAGTCAGCAAGCCGGTGGACAGCGAATTGCTGCCCTCCAAGACCGCCATCGGTATCAAGAAAGGTAACAAAGACCTGAAGGCCCTTTTGGATAAAGGTATCAAAGCGTTACACGACGACGGCAAGTACGCCGAAATCCAGAAAAAACACTTTGGCGATCTGAATCTGTACAGCGGCAAATAATGCGCGGCGCCCATCCGGTCTCGGATGGGCGCTTTTTTCCTGCCAAAGGCCTCTTTCATGTTCGAACAACTCCTACAAAATCTGGGGCTCTCCGCCTTCAGCCTGCAGGGCTTCGGCCCGCTGCTGATGCAAGGCACCTGGATGACCATCAAGCTGTCGGCCCTGTCCTTGTTGTTGAGCGTCTTGCTCGGCCTGCTGGGCGCCAGTGCCAAGCTGTCCCGCGTCAAACTGCTGCGAATCCCTGCCCAGCTCTACACCACGCTGATCCGCGGCGTGCCGGACCTGGTGCTGATGCTCCTGATCTTCTACAGCCTGCAAACATGGCTGACTTCGTTCACCGACTTCATGGAATGGGAATACATCGAGATCGACCCATTCGGCGCCGGGGTGATTACCCTGGGCTTCATCTATGGCGCGTACTTCACCGAAACCTTTCGCGGCGCGATCCTCGCGGTCCCCCGGGGCCAGGTCGAAGCCGCCACGGCCTATGGCCTCAAACGTGGCCAACGCTTTCGCTTCGTGGTGTTCCCGCAAATGATGCGCTTTGCCCTGCCGGGTATCGGCAACAACTGGATGGTGATGCTCAAAGCCACCGCGCTGGTGTCGATCATCGGTCTGGCCGACCTGGTCAAGGCGGCCCAGGATGCGGGCAAGAGCACCTACCAGCTGTTCTACTTCCTGGTGCTGGCGGCGCTGATTTATCTGCTGATCACCAGCGCGTCCAATTTCATCCTGCGCTGGCTTGAACGCCGCTACGCCGCCGGAGCCCGGGAGGCGGTGCGATGATCGAACTCCTGCAAGAATACTGGCGGCCATTCCTGTACAGCGACGGCGTCAACATCACCGGCCTGGCCATGACCCTGTGGCTGCTCAGCGCCTCGCTGCTGATCGGCTTCGTGGTGTCGATCCCGCTGTCCATCGCCCGGGTTTCGCCCAAGTTCTACGTACGCTGGCCCGTGCAGTTCTACACTTACCTGTTCCGGGGCACGCCGCTCTACATCCAGTTGCTGATCTGCTACACCGGCATCTACAGCATCGCGGCGGTACGTGCCCAGCCCCTGCTCGACAGTTTCTTTCGCGACGCGATGAACTGCACGATCCTGGCCTTCGCCTTGAACACCTGCGCCTACACCACGGAAATTTTCGCCGGGGCGATTCGCAGCATGAACCATGGCGAAGTGGAAGCGGCCAAGGCCTACGGCCTGACCGGCTGGAAACTGTACGCCTACGTGATCATGCCGTCGGCGTTGCGCCGCTCGCTGCCGTACTACAGCAACGAAGTCATCTTGATGCTGCACTCGACGACCGTGGCGTTCACCGCTACCGTTCCAGACGTGCTGAAAGTCGCCCGGGATGCCAACTCGGCGACGTTCCTGACGTTCCAGTCGTTCGGGATCGCCGCGTTGATCTACCTGACCGTCACCTTTGCGCTGGTGGGCCTCTTCCGCCTCGCCGAACGCCGCTGGCTGGCCTTCCTCGGGCCGACCCACTAGGGCTTTTGTTCCAGGACACACACGCACATGCGCCACCAGATCCATGACCTGCTGTCCCCGGTACCGGGGACAGCACGCAAAATCCACAGCTTCCACTTCGGCCCGGAAAAAGCCGTCGGCAAAATCTATATCCAGTCGTCCCTGCACGCCGATGAATTGCCGGGCATGCTGGTCGCCTGGCACCTCAAGCAACGCCTGGCCGAGCTCGAAGCGTCGGGCCACCTGCGCCACGAGATCGTGCTGGTGCCGGTCGCCAACCCCATCGGCCTCGAACAGGTGCTGATGGACGTGCCCCTGGGGCGCTACGAAACCGAAAGCGGGCAGAACTTCAACCGCCGCTTCCTCGACCTGAGCGAAGAAATCGGCAATGAGATCGAAGAGCTGCTCACCGACGATCCACAGCACAACCTGATGCTGATCCGCACCAGCCTGCACGATGTCCTCGCCCGGCAGACCCCAGGCACGCAATTGCAATCCCTGCGCCTGGCCCTGCAACGGCTGGCCTGCGACGCCGACATGGTGCTGGACCTGCATTGCGACTTCGAAGCCGTGGCCCACCTCTACACCACGCCCGAAGCCTGGCCGCAGGTCGAGCCACTGGCCCGCTACATCGGTGCCGAAGCCAGCTTGCTGGCGACCGATTCGGGGGGCCAGTCGTTCGACGAATGCTTCACCCTGCTCTGGTGGCAACTCAAGGAACGCTTCGGCGAACGCTTCGAGATTCCCCTGGGCAGCTTTTCGGTGACCGTGGAGTTGCGTGGCCAGGGTGACGTCAACCATGGCCTGGCAAGCCTCGACTGCCAGGCCTTGATCGAATACCTGATCCGCTTCGGCGCCATCGACGGCGAACCGATGCCCATGCCCGAACTGCCCTACCCGGCCACGCCGCTGGCCGCGGTCGAGCCGGTGGCCACGCCCGTGGGCGGGTTGCTGGTCTACAGCGCCCTGCCCGGCGAATACCTGGAGGCGGGGCAACTGATCGCGGAAGTCATCGACCCGGTCAACGACACCGTCACCCCCGTTCATTGCCGTAACGCCGGGCTGCTGTACGCCCGTTCGCTGCGCCGCATGGCCACAGCCGGCATGGTGATCGCCCATGTCGCCGGCACCGAGGCCTACCGCAGCGGCTACCTACTTTCGCCTTGAGGATGCATGCTCCATGTACAAACTGACCATCGAAGGCCTGCATAAAAGCTATGGCGAACATGAAGTACTCAAGGGCGTCTCGCTCAAGGCCAAGACCGGCGACGTCATCAGCCTGATCGGCGCCAGCGGCTCGGGCAAAAGTACCTTTCTGCGCTGTATCAACTTCCTGGAACAACCCAATGACGGCGCCATGACCCTGGACGGCCAGCCGATCCAGATGATCAAGGACCGCCACGGCATGCACGTGGCCGACGCCGACGAACTGCAACGCATCCGCACGCGCCTGGCCATGGTGTTCCAGCATTTCAACCTGTGGAGCCACATGACCGTGCTGGAAAACATCACCATGGCGCCGCGCCGGGTGTTGGGTGTGAGCAAGCAGGAAGCCGACGACCGTGCGCGCCGTTATCTCGACAAGGTCGGCCTGCCGGCACGGGTTGCCGAGCAGTACCCCGCTTTCCTCTCCGGCGGCCAGCAACAGCGCGTGGCCATTGCCCGTGCGCTGGCGATGGAGCCGGAGGTGATGCTGTTCGACGAACCCACTTCGGCCCTGGACCCGGAGCTGGTGGGCGAAGTGCTGAAGGTGATCCAGGGCCTGGCCGAAGAGGGCCGGACCATGATCATGGTGACCCACGAAATGAGCTTCGCCCGTAAAGTCTCGAACCAGGTGCTGTTCCTGCACCAGGGCCTGGTGGAAGAAGAAGGCGCGCCGGAAGACGTACTGGGCAACCCCAAGAGCGAACGACTCAAGCAGTTTCTCAGTGGCAACTTGAAGTAAACCTCGGCACACCTGAATTGAGGAGCCAGGTACTGCTCTTGTGGCGAGGGGATTTATCCCCGCTGGGCTGCGAAGCTGCCCCTCAGTCGATCACCTCGGTGCGTCTGGCAAATTATTCTTGAGCTTTTTTGGGGCGCCACAGGGTTTTTAAAACCTTTCGTATCCCGCCGTGGTCACTGAAGAAGGACTTTCAGGGCGCACGCGGCAGGCATGGGGACATCCAACAACTTCGCAAACCAGTGGTTCGGCGCCCGCGGCTGGAAGCCGTTTGCCTTTCAGAAGCAGGTATGGGCCGCGGTCAAGCGGGGGGAGTCCGGGCTGTTGCACGCCAGCACCGGTGCCGGCAAGACCTATGCCGTGTGGTTTGCCGCCCTCAACCGTTTCGCCCGCTCGGCACCGCCGCCGGACAAACCGCGCAAACGCAAGCCGCCGGCCGAACCGCTGACGGTCCTGTGGATCACGCCGATGCGCGCATTGGCGGCCGACACCGGCAAAGCCCTCGAAGCGCCCCTGGCAGACCTGCAAGTGCCGTGGAGTGTCGGTCTGCGCACGGGCGACACCAGCGCCAGCGAGCGCGCCCGCCAGGGCCGTCGCCTGCCCACCGCGCTGATCACCACGCCCGAAAGCCTGACCCTGATGCTCGCCCGGGCCGATGCGCAAGCTGCCGTTTCGACCCTGCGCATGGTGGTGGTGGATGAATGGCACGAATTGCTCGGCAACAAACGTGGCGTGCAGTTGCAACTGGCCCTGGCGCGCTTGCGGCACTGGCATCCCGGACTCATTGTCTGGGGCGTGTCCGCAACCCTCGGTAACCAAGCCCATGCCGAGCAGGTGTTGATCCCGCAAGGCAACGGGATCAGTGTGCAGGGGGCCAACAGCAAGGCGCTGCAAGTCGACACACTGCTGCCCCCGGCCCTCGAACGTTTCCCGTGGGCTGGGCACATCGGCCTGAAGATGCTGCCCCAGGTCGTTGCCGAAATCGACGCCAGCCGCAGTTGCCTGGTCTTCACCAACACCCGGGCACAGTCGGAAATCTGGTATCAGGCGCTTCTTGAGGCGAGACCCGACTGGGCCGGGCTGATCGCCCTGCACCATAGCTCGCTGTCGCGTGACACCCGGGATTGGGTGGAACAGGCCTTGAAGGATGGCCAGCTCAAAGCGGTGGTCTGCACCTCCAGCCTGGACCTGGGGGTGGACTTCCTGCCGGTGGAACGGGTGCTGCAGATCGGCTCGGCCAAGGGGGTGGCGCGGCTGATGCAACGGGCCGGGCGCTCTGGCCACGCACCCGGGCGGACCTCACGGGTGACGCTGGTGCCGACCCATAGCCTGGAGTTGATCGAGGCCGCCGCCGCGCAGGACGCCGTGGCCCAGCGGCGCATCGAACCTCGCGAATCGCCGCACAAGCCGCTGGATGTCCTGGTGCAGCACCTGGTGAGCATCGCCCTGGGCGGCGGCTTTGCGCCCGACGCATTGTTCAAGGAGGTGCGGGGAGCCTGGGCCTACCGCGACCTCAACCCGGCCGAATGGGCCTGGGCCCTGGCCTTTGTGCGCCACGGCGGCCTGTCATTGACCGCCTACCCCGATTACCGACGGGTCGAACCGGACGAACACGGGGTCTGGCGCGTGCCCGATGCCCGCCTGGCCCGGCGTCACCGCATGAGCATCGGTACCATCGTCAGCGATGCCAGCCTGCAATTGAAGTTCTGGAGCAAGGGCGGCGGCGGCAAGACCCTGGGCAGCGTCGAGGAAGGCTTCATCGCTCGCCTGCGACCCGGCGACGGTTTCCTGTTCGCCGGGCGACTGCTGGAATTGGTCCGGGTCGAAGACATGACCGCCTATGTGCGACGCAGCCAGGCCAAGAAGGCCGCTGTGCCACGCTGGAACGGCGGGCGCATGCCACTTTCCAGCGAACTGGCCGCCGCCGTCGTGGCCCGTTTGAGCGAAGCCGCCGCGGGCCGCTTCGAGGGCCCGGAGATGCAAGCCGTGCAGCCCCTGCTGTTGACCCAGCAACGTTGGTCCGGTTTGCCCACGCAGCATACCTTGCTGGCCGAAGCCCTCAAGTCCCGGGAAGGCTGGCATCTGTTTCTGTACCCGTTTTCCGGACGCCAGGTGCATCTGGGCCTGGCCAGCCTGCTGGCCTGGCGCGTCAGTCGGCAACAGCCGCTGACGTTTTCCATCGCGGTCAATGACTACGGCCTGGAACTGCTCAGCGCCACGGCAGTGGATTGGTCGCACTACCTGACCCCGAGCCTGCTGAGCGTCGATCACCTGCTGGCCGACGTGCTCGCGAGCCTGAATGCCGGGGAACTGGCCCTGCGGCGCTTCCGCGAAATCGCCCGGATCGCCGGACTGGTCTTCGCCGGCTACCCCGGTGCGCCGAAAAGCACCCGGCAAGTCCAGGCCTCCAGCGGGTTGTTCTTCCAAGTGTTCAAACAATACGACGCCGACAATCTGTTGCTGGCCCAGGCCGGCGACGAAGTCTTGCGTGAAGAATTGGATATCCGTCGACTGGAGCAGACCTTGCAGCGCCTCAATACCCTGAAGCTGGACCTGCACATGATCAAACGCCCCACCCCACTGGGGTTCCCGCTGCTGGTGGAGCGGTTCCGGGAAAGCATGAGTTCGGAAAAACTCGCCGACCGCATCCGGCGGATGGTCAGTGAACTGGAAAAGACTGCCGATCGCGGTGACGCCTGATGCCAGCGCCGTATCCTGTCAGCCTGGCCGGCGAAGCGCTCTGGTTGCTCCCGGAAAAAGCCTTGTATTGGCCCGCCCAGGAAACCTTGATGGTGGCCGACGTTCATTTCGGCAAAGCCGCCGCTTATCGCCGCCTCGGGCAACCGGTGCCCCACGGCACCACCGCCAGCAACATCGCGGCGCTGGATGCATTACTGGCCAACCTGGCGTGTCGACAGTTGATCTTTCTCGGAGATTTTCTCCACGGTCCAGGCTCCCATGCGCCCGGCACCTTGAAGGCACTTTCCGATTGGCGTGAGCGACATCCGCACCTGGCCATGACGCTGATTCGTGGCAACCACGACAAACGCGCCGGCGACCCACCTCCAGCGCTGAACATTCGCGTCGTACCGGAGCCGTTGCTACTGGGCCCTTTCGCCGTGCAACACGAGCCAACTCCCCACCCCAGCCGCCACGTGTTGGCCGGCCACGTGCACCCGGTCTACCACCTGAGCGGCAAAGGCCGGCAACGCCTGCGCCTGGCTTGCTTTCGGCTGGGCAGCGAGATCAGCCTGCTGCCGGCCTTTGGCGCGTTCACGGGGGGTTATCGAGTCGAGCAAGACCGCGATTGCAGGATTTTTGTCATCGGCGATAACGAAATATGGCCCGTCAACTGAAGCGCTCTGCGCTACCGATGGCGGGCCATCGTCTCATCAGGCGACAGGCGCAGGAGGCGGCTCGTCCGGCAGGGTGGGTTCGCCGGGTTCGGTAGGCTGTTCGTTGGGCGTATCGGGATCGGGCTGGC
This sequence comes from Pseudomonas sp. NFACC24-1, assembly GCF_900115235.1. NCBI lineage: Bacteria > Pseudomonadati > Pseudomonadota > Gammaproteobacteria > Pseudomonadales > Pseudomonadaceae > Pseudomonas > Pseudomonas sp. NFACC24-1. The sequence continues at coordinate 9,088 of NZ_FOVS01000016.1, read as the reverse complement.
CGGGGATGCCGCCTGCCGCTTCGGCAGGATGGGCCAGCAATGACCAGGCCATGACGCCGATCTGATTGGGCTCAAGCCTTGCCAGTTCGGCACTGATTCGCGGATCGATCTTCATAGAGCAACTCCTGAGCGAAGGCCCGCTGCGCTGACGCAAAAAAACGGGCAGTACACGCAATAGAGTGTCTGCCCGCTCAGGAATTCCAAACAGCTCGTCAGATTCAGGTCCGCGGCAGCGTCACGCCACGCTGGCCCTGGTATTTGCCGCCACGATCCTTGTAGGAGACTTCGCATTCTTCATCGGATTCAAGGAACAGCATCTGCGCCACACCCTCGTTGGCGTAGATTTTCGCCGGCAGGGTCGTGGTATTGGAGAATTCCAGGGTCACGTGGCCTTCCCACTCGGGTTCCAGCGGTGTGACGTTGACGATGATGCCGCAACGGGCGTAGGTGCTCTTGCCCAGGCAGATGGTCAGCACGTTGCGCGGAATGCGGAAGTATTCGACGGTGCGGGCCAGGGCGAAGGAGTTCGGCGGGATGATGCAAACGTCGCTCTTGACGTCGACGAAGCTCTTCTCGTCGAAGTTCTTCGGGTCGACGGTGGCCGAATTGATGTTGGTGAACACCTTGAATTCGTCGGCGCAGCGCACGTCGTAGCCGTAGCTGGAGACACCGAAGGAGATCAGCCGGTCGGCGCCTTCGCCACGCATCTGGCGCTCGACGAAGGGCTCGATCATGCCGTGCTCTTGCGCCATGCGGCGAATCCACTTGTCCGATTTGATGCTCATGGCGGTTTCCTGAAATAGCGAGGTGGAAAAAATACGTCCGGCATCTTACCGGGGCACGGGGCCGGGTTCAAAGCGCGGCACGCAAATCTCGCCGATCCACCTTGATTTCCGGGTCCTGCCGGCCATCGCCCGCGCCGTCAGTCACCAATTAAGAGAAACCTTCGCAAAGACCATTGGCACATTCTGGAAAAAGGGTTAAGGTGGCGCCACTGTGTTGCTTGTGTCACTGAGAATCTCTACACGATATGTTGAATTTCGATCCAACCATCTACAAGAATTTTTCCTGCTCTTTGCACTCAGTCTCGGCCAGGGTTCTTCCTGAGTCGCAGTTATCTTTGTTCAAGGAGTTACACCATGTCTAATCGCCAAACCGGTACCGTTAAGTGGTTCAACGATGAAAAAGGCTTCGGCTTCATCACCCCACAATCCGGTGACGACCTGTTCGTTCACTTCAAAGCTATCCAATCCGACGGCTTCAAAAGCCTGAAAGAAGGCCAACAGGTTTCTTTCATCGCTACCCGCGGTCAGAAAGGCATGCAAGCTGAAGAAGTTCAAGTTATCTAACTTGCACTTGCTTTAGTAAAAGGCCCCGCCCTCAAAAGCGGGGCTTTTTTGTGCCCGTCAGTTTTTGCCAGCGCACAAAAAACTGTGGGAGCGAGCTTGCTCGCGATAACGGTGGATCAGCAACATCAACGTTGGCTGACAGACCGCTATCGCGAGCAAGCTCGCTCCCACAGGTGTGTGTGTGAGTGGTGAGCCCGAATTACCAGGTCACGCCGAAGCCAGCCGTGTACCGCGTCTTGCTCAAGTCACTGTCTTCAGTGCCCTCGATGACATCTTTCTCAGCCTTGAGATTGAGCGAAGCCCAGTCAGTGACCTTGTAGCGCAGCCCCACTTCAGCGTCGTAGGCGTAATCCGCCACGTCGGACAGGGGTTTGCCCACTTCGCCGTTGGTGAAGAACTCGACGCGCTTGCCGATCAGGTAGCGGTTGTAGTCCCACTTCATGGCCACGGAATAGAAGTTGTCCTTGCCGCCGTCGCGGTACTCATAATCGGTGCGGTTGAGCAGCGAGCCCAGGGAGAAGGCTCCCAGCTCGTCATCCCAGAACTGGTAGCCCGGACCGGTACCCACGACGCGCTGGCGGGCCAGGTCTTCGACTTTGTCACGCTTGTAGTTCAGGCGACCTTGCCAGAACCATTTATCCGTCAGGAACCGGTCGAGGGAATACTCCAGGCGCCAGTTGTCAGCGGAAACCACGTCATCCTGGAATTCACGGTTGTATTCGCCTTCGGCGGTGTGTCGCCATCTGCCATGGCGCGCCGAAGTCTTGAAGTCGATGTCGTAATCATCGGTATCGTTTTCCGCCCGCTGATAATCCAGCGCGGCATCGATATTGCCTTTCCACACCAGGTCCTCGACCACCGGCTTGGGCTTGAGGATCTGCTGGATACTGGCCAGTTCGACGGTCTTGGGCGCATCACCGTTGGCCAGGGTGACCTTGCCGTCCTCGGCCGCCTGCAGCGCCTTGGCCTTCTCGCCGGTGTAGGCATCTTGCTTGACCAGCAATTGCTGGTCGCTTTCGAGGGTCTTGACCTGCTTCCAGTCAATGGGGATCGCACCGGCGTAATCAGTCTGGATCAGCAACTTGCCGCCATCGAAAACGGTGATTTTACCGGTCAGCTTGTCACCGTTCTTCAACCAGACGGTATCGGCAAGCAAGGGCATGGAGGCGCTGGTAACAGCTAGGCACAACAGGGTTCTAGACAACATAAGCGATAATGGGCTCAAGTTTTCAGTGAAAAGGCGGCATTATCCCCCAGGATGACACCTCAGCAACGACTGACCTGCATATAGATGATGAGTTCATTTCTCAACCAGCCTTGTAGGAATTAATCTACGGACGGCCATCCCATCCAGGAACCCTTTACGTGACTGACACACCCGCGGATACCGAGAACGCCGCCCAAGTCCGCCGCACGACCCTTTACCTGACCCTGGCCCAAGTGCCGGCGGGCAAAGTCGTCACCTATGGCCAACTCGCCGAAATGGCCGGCCTGGGACGTGCGGCACGCTGGGTCGGGCGAAGTCTCAGCCAGTTGCCAAACGACACCAAGCTGCCCTGGCACCGGGTATTGGGTGCCGGTGGTCGGATCAGCCTGCCGGCGGGCAGCGCCTCAGGGGACGAACAGCGCGCACGCCTGCGCATGGAAGGCATCAGTGTCCTGAACAATCGTGTTGATATTCAGCGCCATGGCTGGCGCCCGGTAGAGCACAGCGGTTAGAGTGCGCGCTTTGTTTTCGCAATTTTTGAGGCAGACTCCAGCCCATGCCCCGTAAAACCTGGCGCGCCGCCCTCGCCGCCTATGCCAGTCCCTCAACGCTCGTGCTGTTGCTGCTTGGCTTCGCCGCCGGCTTGCCATACATGCTGGTGTTTTCCACGCTTTCAGTCTGGTTGCGCGAAGCCGGCGTGGCCCGCGAAACCATCGGCTACGCGAGCCTGATCGGCCTGGCATACGCTTTTAAATGGGTCTGGTCGCCACTGCTCGACCAATGGCGCCTGCCACTGCTGGGCAAACTGGGGCGCCGTCGCTCATGGCTGGTGCTCTCCCAGGCTTTGGTGATCCTCGGCCTGATCGGCATGGGTTTCTGTGATCCACAAAAACACCTGTCATGGTTGATCGCCATCGCCGTGATCGTGGCCTTCGCCTCCGCGACGCAGGACATCGCCGTCGACGCCTATCGCCTGGAGATCGCCGACGACACCCGCCAGGCCGCCCTCGCCGCCAGCTACATGTCCGGTTACCGCATCGCCGCGCTACTGGCCACCGCCGGAGCCCTGTTCTTCGCCGAAGGCTTTGGCTCCACCGGTTTCAACTACAAACATTCGGCATGGGCCGGTACTTACCTGTTGTTCGGCGTGCTGATGGTCCCGGCGCTCCTCACCTCGCTGTTCATGCGCGAGCCGCCGGTGCCGCTGCGTACCCAATTGCAGGCCGGACGCTACACGTTCGTTCATCAGTTGGCGTCGGTATTCGTGCTGATCGTGCTGCTGGTCTCCGTCCCGGCGATGTTCACCCAGCTGTTCAACACCGACTTCGCCAGCGTGCTGTTCGAGGGCGTCAGCCTGCTCGACCTGCTGCTCGAAGACCGCGCCTTCCTGCGAGCCATCCTCTATACCATCCTGACCGCCCTGTGCCTGTCGGCCATGGGTCGGCGCGGACTGGCGCCGGTTCTGACGCCGATCAACGATTTCATCCTGCGTTATCGCTGGCAGGCCCTACTGCTGCTCGGACTGATCGCAACCTATCGGATGTCCGACACGGTCATGGGCGTCATGGCCAACGTGTTCTACATCGACCAAGGGTTCACCAAGGACCAGATCGCCAGCGTCAGCAAGATTTTCGGGCTGATCATGACCCTCGTCGGCGCCGGCATGGGCGGCCTGCTGATCGTACGTTTCGGCATCCTGCCCATCCTGTTCATCGGCGGGGTCGCCTCGGCCGCCACCAACATCCTCTTCCTGATGCTGACCGACATGGGCGCCAACCTGAAGATGTTGATTGTCACCATCTCCCTGGACAACTTCAGTTCCGGCCTGGCCACTTCGGCGTTCGTCGCCTACCTGTCGAGCCTCACCAACCTGAAATTCTCCGCCACCCAATACGCCCTGCTCAGCTCGATCATGCTGTTGCTGCCGCGCTTGATCGGTGGTTACTCAGGGGTGATGGTGGAAAAGTTCGGCTACCACAATTTCTTCCTGATCACCGCCCTGCTGGGCGTGCCAACCCTGCTGCTGATCGCCTTGCACTGGTTCCAGGAGAACCGTCGCCAGGATTCGACACCCACCGAGGAACCGGCGCCCACCCGGCCCGCGGAAGAGTCGTAGGAAACTTCAGCAAACGCCGGGGAAACCGGCGTACGCACCTGGCGACCGGCCACGCGCCTGTACGCCAGGGCATCTCGCCCGTACAATGCTCCGTCACTTCTCGTCATCAGCAACCGACAACGGCCAACCATGCGCACCAGTCAATATTTGCTCGCCACACAGAAAGAAACGCCTTCCGACGCCGTCGTGATCAGCCATCAGTTGATGCTGCGTGCCGGCATGATCCGCAAACTCGCCTCGGGTCTGTACACCTGGCTGCCGATGGGCCTGCGAGTCATGCGCAAGGTGGAAGCCATCGTTCGTGAAGAGATGGACGCCGCTGGCGCCCTGGAAGTATTGATGCCGGGCACCCAACCGGCCGAGCTGTGGCAGGAATCGGGGCGCTGGGAAGAATACGGCCCTGAGCTGCTGCGCATCAAAGACCGTCACGGTCGCGACTTCTGTGCAGGCCCGACCCACGAAGAAGTGATCACCGACCTGATGCGCAACGAGTTGAGCAGCTACAAGCAGCTGCCGATCAACCTGTACCAGATCCAGACCAAGTTCCGTGACGAGATCCGTCCACGCTTCGGCCTGATGCGCGGTCGCGAATTCATCATGAAGGACGCCTACTCGTTCCATGCCGACCTGGCTTCGCTGCAGGTCACCTATGACCGCATGCACCAGGCGTATTGCAACGTGTTCACCCGCCTGGGCCTGAAATTCCGTCCGGTTGAAGCCGACAACGGTTCCATCGGTGGTGCAGGTTCCCACGAGTTCCACGTACTGGCCGAGTCCGGCGAAGACGACATCGTCTTCAGCAACGGCTCCGACTACGCCGCGAACATCGAGAAGGCCGAAGCCGTGCCTCGGGAAACGTCCCGCGCCGCACCGACCGAAGAGCTGCGCCTGGTGGACACGCCGAACGCCAAGACCATTGCCCAGTTGGTGGAAGGCTACAACCTGCCGATCGAGCGCACCATCAAGACCCTGATCGTGCGGGCGGAAGAAGCCGGCAAGCTGATTGCCCTGATCGTCCGTGGCGACCACGAACTGAATGAAATCAAGGCCGCCAACCAGCCAGGCGTCGCCAGCCCGCTGGTCATGGCCACCGAAGCCGACCTGCGCGACGCCATTGGCGCCGGTGCCGGCTCCCTCGGCCCATTGAACCTGCCACTGCCGATCATCATCGACCGTTCGGTAGCATTGATGAGCGACTTCGCCATCGGCGCCAACATCGACGACAAGCACTACTTCGGCGTGAACTGGGAACGCGACCTGCCGGTTCCGACCGTCGCGGACCTGCGCAACGTCGTGACCGGCGACCCGAGCCCCGATGGCAAGGGCACCCTGGAAATCAAGCGGGGCATCGAAGTCGGGCACATCTTCCAGCTGGGCAACAAGTACAGCAAGGCGATGAAGTGCGAAGTGCTGGGCGAGAACGGCAAGCCGGTCACCCTGGAAATGGGTTGCTACGGCATCGGTGTTTCCCGCGTGGTGGCCGCCGCCATCGAGCAGAACAACGACGACAAAGGCATCATCTGGAGCGACACGCTGGCGCCGTTCCAGGTGGCCCTGGTGCCGCTGCGCTATGAAACCGACCTGGTGCGTGAAGCCACCGACAAGCTCTACGCCGAACTGACGGCCGCCGGCTTCGAAGTGCTGCTGGACGACCGTGACAAGAAAACCAGCCCCGGCATCAAGTTCGCGGACATGGAACTGATCGGCATCCCTCACCGGATCGTCGTCAGTGATCGTGGCCTGGCCGAAGGCAACCTGGAATACAAGAGCCGCACCGAAGCCGAGCCGCAAGCGCTGCCGGTCGCCGACGTGCTGTCGTTCCTCCAGGCCCGTATCCGCCGCTGACACCAGATAGAGACGTCATGTTCAAGCGAAACACCTTAGGCCTCGGTGGCGCCGCCCTGTGCGGCGCCCTGCTGGTCAGCGGCTGTGCCAACCAAATGTCACAACGCAGCGAGCACGAAGAGCGGGTCGAGCGCAAATTGCTCGACCACAGCCTGCAAATCGACGTGGGCGAACCCAAGGTGCTCGACCTGCCGCAGCGTCGGGTGCGCATCAATGAGCAGAAAACCTTCGAAGTCACCGAGTTCGAGGTTACCCGCCATTACGACCGCTACACACCGTACCAACCCTGGCGGGAGATCTACGAGATCCCCCTGGGCGCGGTGGCCGTGGTGGCCGGTGTCGGTGCGAACGTGGTCAATGTGTTCGCCCTCGGCAACCTGCCGGACACGGCGACCCGTGACTGGATCAGCTACGGTTTCGCCGGGCTCAACCCGTTCATGAACGTCCCCTCCCACGGCCGTGCCCAGCAGAACCTGGCAGGCATCGACGAAGTCCAGCGCGACAAGCGCACGGAACACTCGAGCCTGCCCTGGAGCGAACGCCCGGTGGAGGTCAAGGCCGCCCGGCAGACTTTCGAGCTGAGCACTGACCGTAATGGCGTGCTGCGCTTGAACCTGCTGGAAAGCCCGTTCGCCGAGCAGGACCTGAGCCAGTTCGGCAAATTGCAGATCAGCGTGACGGATGCCCAGGACGAAGTGCACACCGACTCATCCCTGAGCATCAGCAGTACCTTGCGCAGCAAACTGGTGGAAGCTCATGCGCTGATCTACGACGACCTGGAAGACGACGAGGTGAGCCAGTGGGTTCATCGGGTCAAGCGCCTGTCGGAGCTGGGACTTGAAGAAGAGGCCAGCGAACTGGAACAGAGCCTGATCGAACTGACGCGCAACGATCCGGAGTTGCAGACCGAGTTCATGAAAGCCCTGACCAAGGATGGCGGGCGGTTGGTGGCGGATCCGGGGGCTCACTGAAATCCCCTTTGCTCCCACTGGACCTGTAGGAGCTGTCGAGCGAAGCGAGGCTGCGATCTTTCCCCGGACACTTGAGCCTCAAGCGAAAGATCAAAAGATCGCAGCCTTCGGCAGCTCCTACAGCCCCAGCGGGAGCAAGCTCCCTCGCCACAAGAGCAAGACAAGGCATTCAGCCAAGCAGTCTCACCGCTCGAACAACTCCAACTGCTCGAACCCTCCCCGCAAATCCTCCAGCCGCACCCCGATTCCCAATAACCGCACCGGCTTGCCGCCCCGGTTGAACGCCTGGGTCAACAGCAACTGATAACTGCCCAGGTCCCGCCCTGCCCCGGCCTGTTCCAGCGTGGTCTGGGTGAAGTCGTGGAACTTCACTTTGACGAACGGCTTGCCCGGTCGATAACTGCTGTCGATCCGCGCCATGCGCCCTTTGAGGGTTTCCATCAGTTCCGGCAGTTTGTCGAGACAACTCACCAGGTCGGGCAAGTCGACGTCGTAGGTGTTTTCCACACTGATGGACTGCCGTCGGCTGTCGTTGTGCACCAGACGCTCATCGATCCCACGGGCCAGGCTCCAGAGCCGCTCACCGAAACTGCCGAATTCGCGCACCAGCGCCAGCTTGTCCCATTGACGCAATTGCAGGCAATCGACGATACCAAGCCGGTTCAGCTTCTCGGCGGTGACCTTGCCTACACCGTGGAGCTTGCTGACCGGCAGGGCCGAGACAAAGTCCTCGACCTGGTCCGGGGTGATGACGAACAATCCGTTGGGCTTTTTCCAGTCACTGGCGATCTTGGCCAGGAACTTGTTCGGCGCGACGCCGGCGGACACGGTGATGTGCAACTGGTTGGAAACGCGTCGGCGAATGTCCTGGGCAATGCGGGTGGCGCTGCCGCCGAAATGGGCACTGGCAGAGACGTCGAGGTAGGCCTCGTCCAGGGACAGCGGCTCGATCAGGTCGGTGTAATCGCTGAAAATCGTATGAATTTCCTTCGACGCTTCCCGATAGGCCTCCATCCGTGGCTTGACGATGGTGAGGTCCGGACAGAGCTTCAAGGCGTGGCCGGAAGACATGGCCGAGCGCACGCCGTAGGCCCGCGCTTCGTAGTTGCAAGTGGCAATCACCCCCCGCCGATCCGCCGAGCCCCCCACCGCCATGGGCTTGCCGGCCAGCCGCGGATCATCGCGCATCTCGATAGCGGCATAGAAACAGTCACAGTCGACATGGATGATTTTACGTTGCGTCATAGAAGAACAGGGTTTGGGACGAATCGGGCCACCAGTATCGCATCGGTACCTGTATATAGCACCAGTAGTTTGAAAGATCCTTCGTGGGACTTCGAAAACGCCTACACAAATTTACTTCTTCAATCGCAAAGCTCCCTCCAATAGAGCCTCAGCCCTTGCCAGGCCTGCGTCACAGCGCTGTCACAATGCCCACACGCAAGGCTAAGCGCTTGAAGCGGAACAGGTTTTTGTGACGCGGGGGTTGACAGCGGCTCGATCCTCTGTAGAATGCCGCCACACAGACGCGGGATGGAGCAGTCTGGTAGCTCGTCGGGCTCATAACCCGAAGGTCGTCGGTTCAAATCCGGCTCCCGCA